>NZ_BAAAQA010000015.1:29245-62274 GCF_039531425.1 Kocuria atrinae | reverse complement strand
GACTGGAGAAAAGCCCTGTAGGACTCAGGCCTCGCCGCCCTCACGAGCGAGCGCCGTCAGACGGGACACGGCACGGTAGTACTTCTTCTGATAACCACCCGACATCATTTCTTCGGTGAAGACCCGGTCAAAGGGCACACCGGTCGAGAGGATCGGCAAGTCCTTGTCATACAGGCGGTCGGCCAACACCACGAACCGCAGTGCCACGGCCTGCTGATCAATGGTGCGCACCCCGCGCCACACAATCGCGTCCAGACCGTCGATCAGCGCGCGGTAGCGGGACGGGTGCACACGGGACAGGTGCTCGACCAGCGCGTCGAAATCATCGATCGCAACGGTCTTTCCCGAGAAGGCTTGCTCGGCAGCTGCTTCAAGAGCGGCGTCGTCGGCGAGGGGCTGGGGCGCTTCGGGAAGGCCCCTGTGGCGGTAGTCCTCGCCGTCGATCCGTACGACGTCGAACTGGGAGGACAGCACCTGGATCTCGCGTTGGAAGTCCTGGGCCGCGAACCGGCCCTCGCCCAGCGAACCGGGCAGCGTGTTGGAGGTGGCCGCGAGCTTGACGCCGGCGTCGGCGAGTTCGCGCATGAGACGGGACATCAGGACCGTGTCCCCCGGATCATCGAGCTCGAACTCGTCGATGCACACGAGCTTGTAGTCTTTGAGCGCCTCCACGGTGTGGCGGAAGGTCAAGGCACCCACCAGGTTGGTGTACTCCACGAACGTGCCGAACGCCTTGGGGCCGGGAACCGCGTGCCACAGTGATGCCAGGAGGTGGGTCTTGCCCACGCCGAAGCCACCATCCAGGTAAATGCCCTGGGCGGAGGTGCCCTTCTGGCCGCCTCCCCCGCCGAACAGCTTGGAGAAGAAACCGTTGCCGGAAGACTGGCCGCCACCCACACCCGCTGCGAACGCCTTGAGTTTCTCCACGGCCTCCGCCTGCGAGGGCTGGGAAGGATCGGGCCGGTACGTGTCGAAAGAGACCTCCCCGAAGCGTTCGGACGGACGGAAACCGTCCAGCAACTCGTGGCCGGAAACGCGCGGATTTCGCTCCACGAGGTGTTCAGTGTGCATGCTCACGTGAGGGGCCTCCCTGCCCGCTGCGCCACGGCCCTCAGAAGTCAGGGCACCGGGCACCGGACGGCATCGATCGGTACGGATTCCGAGCAGCGTAACTGCTCCTGCCCCGATGCTACCGGTCAGCCCGTGGTGAACACGCGCGCTACAGCCCCTGGTTGCAGCTTTCTCGCATGCATAGCCCGCGGCGAGCGCACTACGCTGGAAATCAAGTCCCGCGCGCAGTGACGCGCACGTCTACACACGAGGAGTACTCCACATGCCCGTGGAAGCAGAGAGCAATCAGGATTTCTCCCAGTACGCCCATCCCGAGCGGCTGGTTTCCACCCAGTGGGTGGCCGACAACATTGGCAAGCCCGGTGTGGTGGTTGTCGAATCCGATGAGGACGTCCTGTTGTACGAAACCGGTCACATCCCCGGTTCGGTGAAGGTCGATTGGCACACGGATCTCAACGAACCGGATACCCGCGACTACGTGGACGGCAAGCAGTTCGCGGAGCTCATGTCCCGCAAGGGCATTTCCCGCGACGACACGATCGTGGTCTACGGCGACAAGTCCAACTGGTGGGCTGCCTACGCCCTGTGGGTTTTCACCTTGTTCGGCCACGAGGATGTCCGCCTCATGAACGGCGGTCGTGACAAGTGGGTTGCCGAGGGCCGCGAACTCACCACCGACCAGACCGAGGTCACCGCCACCGATTACCCCGTGGTCGAGCGCGATGACTCCGTGATTCGCGCCTACCGCGAGGACGTCCTGGACAACCTGGGCAAGACCCCGCTGATCGACGTGCGATCCCCGCAGGAGTACACCGGCGAGCGCACCCACATGCCGGACTACCCCCAGGAGGGCACCCTGCGAGGCGGCCACATCCCCACCGCGGCGTCCGTCCCGTGGGCTCGCGCTGCGGCGGAGGACGCCACGTTCAAGTCCCGCGACGAGCTGGACGCCATCTACCGAGAGGAAGTGGGCCTGTCCGACGGCGACGACATCATTGCTTACTGCCGCATCGGCGAGCGTTCCTCCCACACGTGGTTCGTGCTCACCCACCTGCTGGGCTTCGACAAGGTCCGCAACTACGACGGTTCCTGGACCGAGTGGGGCAACGCTGTGCGCGTGCCCGTGGCCCAGGGCGAGGCTCGCGGAGAAGCTCCGGAGGGTGCCCGGTGACCAACGAAGAATTGCCCAACCAGGTCCAAGAGCTCATCGAGGATTTCGACGCCGTTCCGGAACCTGACAAGCTCCAGCTCCTTCTCGAGTTCTCTCGTTCCCTTCCCGAGTTGCCCGCCCGGTACGGCGAACACCCGGAGGAACTCGAGCAGGTAGTGGAGTGCCAGTCACCGTTGTTCCTGGCCGTGGAACTCCAAGAAGGTGCCGAGGATCCCGGGGTGAACATCTTCTTCTCCGCACCGGCGGAGGCTCCCACCACGCGCGGATTCGCCTCCATCCTGTACGAAGGATTGGACGGCCTCCCCGCGTCCACCGTGTTGGACATCCCCGATGACCTGCCCGAGCGCTTCGGGCTGACCAAGTTGGTGTCCCCGCTGCGGATGCGCGGAATGTCAGCCATGCTGGGTCGGATCAAACGCCAGGTCCGGGAGCAGCAAGCGGCTCACTCCGCGGGCTGATCATGGCTCGTAAACGCCCCGGGGCTCGGGCATCGCACGCCGCTACGGCAGCACTGGCGATGCTCGACGCCGCCGGGGTTAGCTATGCGGCGCTGCCCTACCAGCACGATCCGCGCGCGGAATCGTTTGGGTTGGAAGCGGCGCAGGCTCTAGGCAAGGATCCTGCGTGCGTCTTCAAAACCATCATGGTGACGCACGAGAAGAACTGGGCAACGGTCATGGTCCCGGTCAGTGCCACGGTGGACCTGAAGGCAACCGCTCGGGAACTGGGGTGGAAGAAAGCGAGTCTCGCAACGCCGTCGGCGGCGCAAACCCGCACCGGCTACGTGGTGGGCGGGATCTCGCCACTGGGCCAGAAGATCCCCTCGCCCACTCTGCTGGATCAATCCGCCCAAGACCTACCGACCGTCTTGGTCTCAGGCGGGCAGCGAGGTCTGGACGTTGAGCTGTCCCCCGCCGACCTGCTCAGGCTGACGGACGGGCGCTACGCACCGCTGGCCGCTTGAGCTTGGTGGGCAGCCATTCGCGCACGGCACGCTCCCAGCGCTTGCGGTCGATATTCCATTCCTTGGTGTGACGCGCGCCTGCGAAACCCACGAAGTCCACGAACGGGCTGAGCTCGGCCAGGTGCACCGAACCCTCCACCGGGACTACCTCGTCATCGGTGGAGTGCAGGATGAGCGTGGGCGTGGTGATGTCCTCCCAGCGGGACAGCCAATCCAACGCGTGCAAATCCAGAGGCGCGGCCAAGCCGGTGACCTTGGGACCGAGCTTGTGCGAGATCAAGTCCGTGGCCATGCGGCCGATGCGGCGGGGAATGCGATGGATCTTGGCCTGGTGGGCCACCAGTTCGAACCAATCCACCACCGGGCCGTCCAGCACCACCGCTCGGACCTTATTGCGGTGCTGGGTCAGCTCCAGGGTGCGGAGCACAATGGCACCACCCATGGACCACCCGAACAGCACGATGTCCGTTGCACCGCGAGCCAGCGCGTACTCGATACCGGCCTCGACATCCTCCCACTCGGTGAATCCCAGTCCGTAGCGGTTGTCCTGGGTTGCGGGAGCTTCTCGGTCATTGCGGTAGGACACGATCAAGCTGTGCAACCCGAGCTCGTGCGCGGCCCTGGCACCGCGAATACACTCCATGCGTTGCGCACCACGCCCGTGGACCATGACGGCCCATGCGCCTTCGTGCCGCGCACGGTCAGTGTCACCGTCCGCGGGGATCACCCATGCTGGCGCGGGACCGAGGTCCGTGGCCACGTCGACCTTTTCGAAGGCCAGGCCGGCATCGCCGGGGCGTGCATAGACCGTACCGGTCCACCAGCCCTTCTTGCCTTCTTCCAAGTCGCCTCGATAGACCCGTTCCACCAAGCGGGTCACCGTGTTGTGGTTCTGCCGCACGACAAATCCGATGCGGGCCATGCTCTGGCCTTCATCGAACCGCAGAGCGTAGGTTCCTGCGGCCCGAGTGTCCGAGTTGGCGGGTAACGTGATGAGCGGCTGCCCGGAATTCGGGTCATTCTCGAGCTTCAACACGGTGAGTTTGCCCCCGACCTTGGGCGGCACCACCACCTGGCGCGCAATAAGTGCCGCCAGCCCACTCGACAGCGCGAATGTCGCGGAAGCCGCGCCAATACTTGCCGTGGCGCCCACGATGGCACCGTGTCGCCATGAGCGGGCAGGGGCATCTCCGGATGGACTCAAAAGGGAAGCCATATCGTCATTCTGGCACGTGGACCCTGGGCACTACCGGCGGGCATATTCGAGCCCGGTGAACTGTTGTACCCAGTGGCCCGATTTGTGATGCCAGCTGCGACGCTGGCCACTCAGTAGCCAACTACGAAACGGAGAAGAAATGTCTGAGAACTCCACCAACGAGGCGGTCTCCGCCCAGTCCGCGGCCCGCACCGATGCCCAGTGGCGCGAAATGCTGTCCCCCACCGAGTACCAGGTGCTGCGTCAGGGTGGGACCGAGCGCCCGTTCACCGGGGAGTACGTGGACACCGAGACCACCGGCGTCTACGAATGTCGCGCGTGCGGTGCCGAGCTGTTCCGTTCCACCACCAAGTTCCACTCCAACTGCGGCTGGCCCTCGTTCTTTGAGCCGCTGGCCGAAGACCGGGTCCGCTACATCGAGGACTCATCCATGGGGATGAAGCGCGTGGAGGTTCGCTGCGCGGCCTGCGATTCCCACATGGGCCATGTTTTCGAGGGCGAGGGTTTCAACACGCCCACCGATCTGCGGTACTGCATCAACTCCGTATCCATGCGCTTGGTACCGGACGCGCAGGGCGAGTAGGGGCGGTCAAGGCTACTGAGCGGTTACTGATCGTCCAGCGAAGTCGTCGACTCATCTCACGGCGTGGCTCCCCTCACCTCCACCGGCTCACTGGCTAATGTGAGCCTTGTGAGCGCGGTAAGCGAGCTGAACAGCACCCCGGAGGAATTTCGCACGGCAGTGCGATCTCTCGGTCGTGCACGAACTCGCCCGGAAGTCTCATTGGCCCGGATCGCGCCGCCCAGCAGCCTGGCACCCCACGCCGTATCCCTTGCGGCGGAGGTGGGCCGCATTCAACGCCGCACGCTCCGTGCCATGCGTAGCCATGAACAGACGCAGGCACCCACCACGGGCCGGTTCGTCTTGCTGTACGACCCGTCCCGGCCCGAACCGTGGGGCGGCCCCTTTCGGATTGTCAGCTGGTTCCGGGCCCACATGGATCTGGAGATCGGCCGCGACGAGCTGCTCACCGACGTCAGCTGGTCATGGCTGACTGATGCACTGGATGGCAGCGGCGCTCAGTACACGGCCGAGGGCGGCACCGCCTCACGCACCATGGAAAAAGGCTTCGGTTCCCTGCGGGAGAACACGGACAGCGTGGAGATCGAGGTACGCGCCTCCTGGACGCCCTTGACCGGGGGCGATCCCGGGAACTGGGCGGCCGCGCACGTGGAAGCCTGGTCAGAACTACTGTGCACGGCCACGGGACTCCCCCCGTACAGCGAAGGCGTGACGTATTTGTAGTGGGTCACACCTACTGACGGGTTCAGTGGCAGTACGGTAGACGAAAACAGTTGTCGATCCATTCGTCAGGAATTCTCATTAACACCGTGAGTGATCAATCTTCCAGGCCTACGCGGAAGCCCTCGTCCACCGAAGTGGTGGTTGACGGGTTCGAGGACTTTCATGTCCCGGCTACGGTTCACCTGCACGGCCCTGCGGACGGCATTCCCCGCGTAGTGGACACCGCACGCGGTTTGGCACGGGCCGCGGAGCAACTCGCGGAGGCCACCGGCCCCGTGGCCATCGACACCGAACGCGCATCCGGGTTCCGTTTCGGCCAACGCGCGTTCCTGGTCCAGATCCGCCGCGAAGGCGCCGGGACCATTCTGATCGACCCGGAGGCCGTAGGGTCCTTGGCCAGCGTCAACGAGGCCCTGAGTGGCGTCGAATGGGTGCTGCACGCTGCCACCCAGGACATGCCCTGCCTGCGGGACCTGGACATGACCCCCGACGTTTTGTTCGACACGGAACTGGGTGGTCGGCTGCTCGGACTGCGCAAAGTGGGCTTGGCCTCCATGACCGAAGAGCTACTGGGGTTCACGCTGTCCAAAGAACACTCCGCTGTGGACTGGTCCAAACGTCCGCTGCCCCAGGACTGGCTCAACTACGCCGCCCTCGACGTGGAGGTGCTGGTCCAGCTGCGCTGGGCCACGGAAGAGCGCTTGGTCGAAGCCGGGAAACTTGAGTGGGCCCGGCAGGAATTCGAAGCGGTGCGCACGGCACCCCCACCACCGCCCCGTAAGGACCCGTGGCGCCGCACTCACGGAATCGGTAATGTCCGCGGACGTCGCAAGCTCACCGCCGTCCGTAACCTTTGGACAGCCCGCGAAAACCTGGCCAAGCACAAGGACCTCTCCCCCAGCAGACTCCTGCCCGATTCGGCCATCGTTGCCGCCGCGAACGCCATGCCCCGCACGGTGCCGCAGTTGCTGGCGACTCCTGGCTTCCACGGTCGCTCGGCATCCCGAGAAGCCCCGCGCTGGCTGACAGCAGTCCAGGAGGCACGGCTCACGGAAGATCCCGTACCCCACAATTTTCCCTCGGACGCGTTGCCCCCGGTCAAAGGCTGGGACAGCAAGCGCCCGGAAGCGGCCGCCAGGCTCAAGGCCATCAAACCTGCCGTGGCCGAACACGCGGAAACTCTGGGGATGCCCACCGAGAATCTGGTCACACCGGAATTACTGCGCCGCTTCTGCTGGCAGCCGCCGCGCTCTACGGCCGATGAGGCCGTGGCCCAGCGACTGTCGGAATTGGGTGTCAGGCAGTGGCAGGTCGAGCAGGTTGCCCCGGTCATCGGAAGCACATGGCGTGAACTGCGGGCGCAGCGCCGCGCAGAGAAGCAGGCCGACGGCGCAGCCGCTGGAACTGCTACGGGTCCTGACACCGCAACCGCGGCTGGTTCGGCCACGGACGAGTAGCGAGCCGACCCGGTCGACAACCCACCCATCGGACCGTACGAGATCCGCTCCCCGCAACAACATGACAGTGGCCGCACATCCACCCGGATGTGCGGCCACGTGTCTGTGACGGGGGAAGATTACTTCTTCATGTCGTCCTTGGTGGGAGCCGGCTCGGCGGCGTCCATGTCCACGTCCTTCTCGGTGGTCGCGGGCTTGGGCAGATCAGAATCCGACTTGGAACCGACCTTGGCCTTGACCGATGCGGCACCGCCCTGAGCCTTGTCCTTGACGGCCGACGCGCCGTCCTGAGCCTTGGCGGACACGTTGCCGGCAGCCTTCTGTGCGGTGTCGGCAAGCTTGCCGCCCACCACGGGAACCTCAGCCTTGACCCAGTCGGTGCCCTCGGAAACCTTGTCCTGCACCTTGGGGTCGTTCCAGGTGTTGATGGCGGTCTCACGCAGGGACTCGTAGCTCTTACGGCCCGAAGCGGAACCCACGACAAAACCAACACCGAAACCGGCGACAAAAGCGAGACGCTTGATCATCTTGATTCCTTTCATTCCTTCGAGGCAGCCATCATGGCACCCCTTGACTGGTACACATCCTACTGATCTTCACCCGAGCTCCCCTAGTTGACGCACTGACTACCGGCCAGTCGCACCAAATTGCCAGGGTCGAAATCCTAAACTGGGAACACTCAGACCAGCGAGAGGATCCCAGTGAGCACGGAACAACATCAACAGTCCGAAACGTCCGAAGCCCCGGTCTTCCCGACGCGCCGCCGTGTGATGGGTGCTGCGGGCCTGGCATCCGTTGCCGCCGTCGGACTCAGTGCGTGCGGTGGTTCGGACGAGGAAACCAGCGACTCGAGCACCCCTCAGGCACCCGCCTCTCCCGTGGACGTAGCGGCCACCTCGGAGGTTCCCGTGGGCCAGGGCCTGAAGGTCGAGAAGGACGGTCTCCAGGCCGTGGTGGGCCAACCGACGGAAGGTACGTTCAAGGCCTTCTCTCCCGTGTGCCCCCACGAAGGATGCGTGGTGAATCCCGCCAACAAGACCTACGTGTGCCCGTGCCACAGTTCGACCTTCGACATGGCCACCGGTGACGTCCAGGGTGGGCCCGCAACCAGCGGACTGACCGAATACCCCGTGACCGTTCAGGGCGACCGGATCATCGTGGGCTGAAACTACACGTGATTCGGGGGGTCCGAGAGATTCGGACGAGCCCGCTACGCGCCATCCACCCGCCGCATGTGGCTGGTCTGGGTGGCGCGTACTTTTTCCTCGTCCGCCGGCCGGGCATAGGGCACCCTGGTTCCGAGTACGGAAGACAACGTGTTCTGGGCGATCCGCTGCGCGGTGAGTCCGGTCTGTTCGAAGATCTGCTCGCGGGTCGCGTGGGCCAGGAACTCGGTGGGCAGCCCCACTTCGTTGAGTGCGGTGTCCACTCCGGCCGAGCGCATCTCCTGGCGGATCAGTGAACCAATGCCGCCGGCTCGCACGCCGTCCTCGATGACCACCACGATCCGGTGCAGGGCAGCCAGTTCCACCACGGACTTCGCCACGGGGAGCACCCAGCGCGGGTCGATCACGGTGGAAGACACACCGTGCGCGGACAGCCGTTCGGAGACGTCCTGGCTGATGCCGCACATCGCGCCCACGCTCACGATCAACACGTCACGGCGATCCGTGCCCGGTTCGGTCGGGTCGCCGTTACGGACCAGGATGTCCACGCCGTCGGAAAGTCGCTCCAACGCCGGCGACGGCGCTCCCACCGTTCCCTTGGGGTAGCGCACCACGGTGGGTGCGTCCTCCACGACCACGGCCTCACGCAGTTCTTCGACCATGGTCGCCTCGTCGCGGGGCGCTGCCAAGTGCAATCCGGGAATGATCTGCAACAGCGCGAGGTCCCAGATGCCGTGGTGACTGGGTCCGTCAGGACCGGTGACACCGGCTCGATCCAGCACCACGGTCACACCGGCCTTGTGCAGGGCCACGTCCATCAGAAGCTGGTCGAAACCGCGGTTCAGGAACGTCGCATAAAGACCCACCACGGGGTGCAGACCGCCAAAGGCCATTCCCGCCGCCATGGTCAGGGCATGCTGCTCGGCGATGCCCACGTCCACCACGCGGTCGGGGTGTGCCAGCTGCATCTTTTGCAGGCCCATGGGAATCAACATGGCGCCGGTGACGCCCACGATGTCCCCGCGCTCATCAGCAATCGCCGCAATCTCGTCGCGGAAAACGTGGGTCCAGGTACGAGAGGACGAGGTCGCGGTCGGTTTACCGGTGGAGGGGTCGATCACGGGCACAGAATGGAACTGATCGTTCTCGTCCAACCGGGCAGGCAGGTATCCGTGGCCCTTCTCGGTGATCGCGTGCACGATGACCGGCCCGCCGAAATTCTTGGCATTACTCAGGGCCTGTTCCATGGCATCCAGGTCGTGGCCGTCAATGGGACCCACGTACTTCATGCCGAGGTCTTCGAAAATACCCTGCTGGACCACCACATCCTTGATGCCCTGCTTCATCCCGTGCAGGCCCCGATAGACGGCCTCGCCCAAATGCCCGGACTCCTGGAGCAGGCCCTTGACCTTCTCCATGGTCTGTTCGTAGCGACGATCGGTGCGCACGGCATCCACGCCCTGTTGTACACTGGCCTGCAGTTCCTGCAAGCGATTGGCGAAGCCACCCACGGTGGGCGCGTAGGAACGGCCGTTGTCGTTGACCACGATGACGACCTTGCGGTTCTTGTCGGAGGCGATGTTGTTCACGGCCTCCCACGCCATGCCGCCGGTCAGAGCGCCGTCGCCGATCACCGCCACGGTGTGGCGGTCCCCCTGGCCCGTCATTTGGTAGCCGCGCGAAATCCCGTCCGCCCAGGACAGGGACGACGACGCGTGTGAGGACTCCACGATGTCGTGTTCGGATTCGCTGCGATCCGGGTAGCCGGCCAGGCCGCCCTGCTGGCGCAACGTGGAAAAGTCCTGACGACCCGTCAGGAGCTTGTGCACGTAGGACTGGTGGCCCGTGTCGAAGACGATGGAGTCGCGCGGTGAGTCGAACACTCGGTGCACGGCAAGGGTCAGTTCAACCACGCCCAGATTGGGTCCCAAGTGGCCGCCCGTGGCCGCGACGTGGGTGATCAAGAACGAGCGAATGTCTGCAGCCAGTTGTTCGAGAGCCGCTGCGTCCAGTCCTCGCAGATCGGACGGGCTCTTGATGGTCTCCAGAAGCGTCATGCGTGCTCTCCGTGCCTTTGAAAGTTCGGGATCGGTCAATGCAGTGTCGGTCAACAGCACACTGTCGGTCTGCCCCGAGGTACCGTTCGATCTTACTCGCCATTACCGACAGCACCGCACAGGCACCCGGTTAAACAACTCGGCCGGTGGTCCCCGAGGGGACCACCGGCCTTGTCGTCAGGCTACGTGAACCTTACTTGGCGATCTGACGCAGCACGTACTGCAGGATGCCACCGTTGCGGTAGTAGTCAGCTTCACCCGGGGTGTCGATGCGCAGGTCCGCGTCGAACTCCACGGTAGAGCCGTCTTCCTTGGTGGCGGTGACCTTCAGGGTCTTGGGGGTCTCGCCCTCGTTCAGAGCGGTCACACCCTCGATGTCGAAGGTCTCGGTGCCGTCAAGGCCCAGCGAATCAGCGGACTCGCCCTGGGGGAACTGCAACGGCAGAACACCCATACCGATCAGGTTGGAGCGGTGAATACGCTCGTAGGACTCGGTGATGACCGCGCGCACACCCAACAGCGAGGTGCCCTTGGCGGCCCAGTCACGTGAGGAGCCGGAGCCGTATTCCTTACCGCCCAGAACCACCAGCGGAACGCCGGCTTCCTGGTAATTCACGGAGGCGTCGTACACCGTGGACTGCGGGCCGTCGGGCTGGGTGAAGTCGCGGGTGAAACCACCCTCCACGCCGTCCAGCAGCTGGTTCTTGATGCGGATGTTGGCGAACGTACCGCGGATCATCACCTCGTGGTTACCACGACGGGAACCGTAGGAGTTGAAGTCCTTGCGCTCCACACCGTTCTCGATCAGGTACTTACCGGCCGGGGTGTCCGACTTGAAGGATCCTGCCGGGGAGATGTGGTCGGTGGTGACCGAATCGCCCAGCTTCAGGAGCACGCGAGCGCCCTTGATGTCCTCGACCGGGGAAGTCTCCATGGTCATGCCCTCGAAGTACGGTGGCTTGCGCACGTAAGTGGAGTTGGGATCCCACTCGAACACGTCACCGGTGGGAGTCTCCAGGTTCTGCCAGCGCTCGTCACCGTCAAAGATGGTGCCGTATTCGTTGGTGAACATCTCGGTCTCGATGGAGCGGTCGATGATCTCCTGGACCTCGGTCGGGTTCGGCCAGATGTCCTTGAGGTAGATCTCGTTGCCGTCCGAGTCCTGGCCCAGGGCTTCGTTCTCGAAGTCGAAGTCCATGGTGCCGGCCAGGGCGTACGCGATGACCAGTGGCGGAGAAGCCAGGTAGTTCATCTTGACGTCCGGGTTGATACGACCCTCGAAGTTACGGTTACCCGACAGCACCGAGGTGACCGCGAGGTCGTTGTCCTGGATGGTCTGCGAGATTTCCGGCTCGAGCGGGCCCGAGTTACCGATGCAGGTGGTGCAGCCATAGCCCACGATGTAGAAGCCGAGCTCCTGCAGATCCGGGACCAGTCCGGACTTCTCGTAGTATTCGGTCACGACCTTGGAGCCGGGAGCAATAGAGGTCTTGACCCACGGCTTGGCCTTGAGACCCTTGGCCACGGCGTTGCGGGCCAGCACGGCTGCAGCCATCATGACCGACGGGTTCGAGGTGTTGGTGCACGAGGTGATCGAGGCGATCGAAACTGCACCGTGGTCCAGCTCGAATTCGCGGCCGTCCTCCATGTTGACCTTGACCGGGTTGGACGCGCGACCCTGGACATCCTCTGCCTCGTGGTCACGGGGTCGCTCGGAAGCGTCCTGCTCCTCGGTCGCATCGTGCGACGGGGAATCGGAGGCGGGGAACGAGGTGCCGTTCTCGCTGCGGTCCTTGACGATTTCCTGGCCCTCAACGTAGTTGACGAGGTCGTCGCGGAACTGCGGCTTGGAGCGGGTGAGCTCGATGCGGTCCTGCGGGCGCTTGGGGCCGGCGATCGAGGGAACCACGGTGGACAGGTCCAGCTCGAGGTACTCGGAGAATGCGATCTCCTCCGAGGGGTCGTGCCACATGCCCTGTTCCTTGGTGTACGCCTCGACCAGTGCGACCTGCTCCTCGGAGCGGCCGGTCAGACGCAGGTAGTCCATGGTGACTTCGTCGATCGGGAAGATCGCGGCGGTCGAACCGAACTCGGGCGACATGTTGCCGATGGTGGCGCGGTTGGCCAGCGGCACAGCGGCAACGCCCTCGCCGTAGAACTCCACGAACTTACCGACCACGCCGTGCTCACGCAGCATCTCGGTGATGGTCAACACCACGTCGGTTGCGGTGGCGCCGGAGGGGATCTCGCCGGTGAGCTTGAAGCCCACCACGCGCGGGATCAGCATGGAGATGGGCTGGCCCAGCATGGCGGCCTCGGCCTCGATGCCGCCAACGCCCCAACCCAGCACGCCGATGCCGTTTTCCATGGTGGTGTGGGAGTCGGTGCCCACGCAGGTGTCCGGGTAGGCACGAACCGTGCCGTCCACCTCGCGGGTCATGACCACGCGGGCAAGGTTCTCGATGTTGACCTGGTGCACGATGCCCATGCCCGGGGGGACGACCTTGAAGTCGTCGAAAGCGGTCTGGCCCCAGCGCAGGAACTGGTAACGCTCGCCGTTGCGCTGGTATTCGATGTCCATGTTGCGCTCGATCGCGTCCACGGAACCGAAGGCATCGATCTGCACGGAGTGGTCGATGACCAGCTCGGCAGGTGCCAGGGGGTTCACACGGGATGCGTCACCGCCGAGTTCCGCAACGGCCTCGCGCATCGTGGCAAGGTCCACGATGCAGGGAACGCCGGTGAAGTCCTGCATGATGACACGGGCAGGGGTGAACTGAATCTCCGTGTTCGGCTGGGCTTCGGGATCCCAGTTGGCCAGGGCTTCAATGTGCTTCTCGGTCACGTTGGCACCGTCTTCGGTGCGCAGCAGGTTCTCGAGCAGAACTTTCAAGCTGTAAGGGAGTTTCTTGGCCCCCTCTAGTGCATTGAGTCGGAAAATTTCATAGTCGGTGCCGCCGACGTTGAGTACGCCTTTGGCTCCAAAGCTGTCCACAGTCATGGTGTGGAACTCCTCTCGCCACCGTTTGAATGCGTTCGCAGCTGTCAACGGGCTGCCTTCAAGCATCCCGGGCGCGCACGAACGGTCACCCCACAGTGTAGCCTGTGCCACTTGCACTGACCGGGAGATTCGGCCGTGGGTCACTCATTGCGCCGCAGCACCGCCACGGCTTCCACATGATGGGTGTTCGGGTACAGATCGAAAGCCTTGATGTTGGTCACTTTCCACCCACGGCGTGACAACCGTCCGAGATCGCGCCCGAGAGCAGCAGGGTCACAGGCCACGTAAACGATGGTGTGCGGTTCTGCGGCATCAATGGCGGCCAGTACTTCCTTGGCCGCACCCGAACGTGGCGGGTCCAGAATGACCACGTGAGGCTCGGGCGCGCGCACCGCAGGACGTTTCTGCCCTCGTGAGGCCCCGTGGCGGCGTCGTGCGGGGTTACGTCCCGTCAGAATCCGGGCTACGTCCCCCCTGGTGACCCGCACGTGCTTGGCTTCCGAAAGATTGTCGCGGGCATCGGCGGAAGTCACCGGTGATCCCTCCACCGCGAAGACCTGACCTTCAGTGCCCACGGCGCGGGCCGCGGCGGCGGTGAACAGCCCGGCACCGCTATAGAGGTCCCACACGGTCTCCCCCGGTTGGATCTGCGCCGCGGTGAGCACGGCATCGACCAGGGCCTGCGGGGCCCCGCGGTGGATTTGCCAGAATCCGGTTGGGCTCACGCGCCAGGTCAACTGCCCCTCGCCGGGCAGGTCGAGAGTTTCGCGCACCGAGGGCTCTCCGGCCCAGGTCTGGATCTCTCGGTCCTCCGGAGATTGCGCGGTCACCGAGACTTCGTGCTCACTCCCCCACTCAGCAAGCCTGCGACGCAGTGCGGACACCGTGTCCGGATCCTGCCGCGGGCGCAGGCTCACGTGCAGCAGCGGCTGGCTGCCGTTGGCCGGTGCAGCCATGTCCAGTCGAGCGGCACCGGGAACAGAGAGCTGCCACGGGGCCAACTCCTGAATAGCCGGGGTGGCCAACGGCATGTCCGTGATCGGAATCAAGTCGTTGGACCGGTGCGGGTACATGCCCGCAGTACCGTCCTCGGTGACGTTCAGGTGCAGTCGAGTCCGCCAACCGGTTCCGTCCGCAGATTCGCCCTCGAGCGCTGCTACTTGGCCCCGCCAATCGATGCCGGCCAGGTGATCGAGTTGCTCGGCGATCACGGAGCGCTTGAGTTCGCGTTGGGCCTCGAGCGTCAGATGTCCGAATTCTGCACCGCCCACGGGCAGGCGACCTTCTTGAGCGGCCGACACCGCGTCCGCTGCGGCCCACGGGTGCCGCTCCCGGCGATCCGCTGAAGGTTCGAGTACCTCGACCACATCCCCGCGCCAGAACTTGGCATCCTCACCCTGATCAGTGAGGCGCACCCGGACCAATTCCCCCGGCGCACCATGCCGCACGAACACCACACGGCCCTCCGGCGAACGCGACACCATGTGCCCTCCGTGAGCGACCCCGGTGAGTCGGAGCGTCAGCTCATGGGCAGTATCGGGTTGATCTTCGGTCATCCTTGGTTCTCCGTGAGTCGTAGTTCGCGCACCGATTCCAGGTGCCAGGGAACGGAGGCAATCATCACGCCTCGTTCGAAGTGCAGTCGCGCCTTGAGCGGTCGAATGGCCTGATTATGCAGGAAGCGTTCCCAACCGCGTCCCACAACATATTCGGGCAGGTAGACGATCACCAAGTCGCGAGGTGATTTCTTGCGGATCCCCCGCACGTGGGAGATGACGGGGCCAATGCTGTCGCGGTAGGGCGAGGCCAGAACCGTGATGGGGACCGGGAATTCAAGCCGCTGCCACTGCCGCAAGATTTCTTCGGTACGCGCGCGATCGGTGTCCACGACCACCGCTTCCAAAGTGGACGGCCGGGAAGCTCGTGCGTAGGTCAGTGCGCGCACCACGGGCTTGCGTACCGAGGTGACCACGATCAGCGCGTGCACTCGCGAGGGCAGTGCGCGCACCGGGGAATCCGGGTCGACTTCCAGCTCCCGATCCACGGATTGGTAGTGATGGCCGATGGCACGCATCCACAGTGTGAGTAGCGCAATGGCCACAATGGTGAGCCAGGCCCCCTGCGTGAGCTTGGTCGCCAACACCACCACGAACACCGCAGCACAGAAAATCAGGGCCACTACCGCGACCCCTTGCCGCACGGCGATCTGGCGGGTCGTCGCCTTGGTGGTCCGGGTGCGCCGCACGCGCGCCCAGTGCCGCACCATGCCCGCCTGCGTCAGCGTGAACGCGAAGAACGCACCCACAACGTACAACTGGATCAAGCTGTTGACGTTTGCCTCGAATATCACGGTGAACAGAGCTGCCACGATCGAGAGCAGCACAATGCCGTTGGTGAACGCGAAGCGGTCCCCACGCGATTGCAATTGGCGCGGCAGCAAGGCGGCGCTGGCAAGTCGGGAGGCCAAGGTGGGGAAACCGGAGAAGGCAGTGTTGGCAGCCATGAACAGCACACCCACCGTGACGGCCACGAGCACGTAGAACCACACCGACTCCACACCGGCGATGGTCTGAGCGAGCTGGCCGAGGATCGGTACCTGGAAGAAGTCATCGCCCGGGCGTTGCCCGTTGATCAGCAGTTGCTCGTCCGCGTTCATCACCACGACCGCGCGGGTCTCGCGGGTGAGATACAAGACACCGAGGAGCAGCACCGTGGACAAGGCCCCGAGATACGCGAGGGTTCTCGCGGCATTGAGGGCTTTGGGTTTGCGGAAATACGGCACCGAATTGGTAATGGTCTCCACACCGGTCACGGCCACCGCACCGGATGAGAACGCGCGCAACACCAGGACCGCCCCGGCCAGACCCACCAGTCCGGCGTCCATTCCTGCCGCGGGCAGCACCTGGTAGTCCGCCGACGGCGCTCGGTCCAGTGTCCCCGTCAGGTTCTGTACCAGCCCGGCCACGATGAGGATGAGGACAACGCCCACGAATGCGTAGGTGGGCACGGTGGACGCCCGTCCCATGAATTGGAGCCCGCGCAGGTTGAGAAGTCCGACTATGGCGATGCCACCTAGCGCCACCCAGGCTTGATGCCCCACGAACCATGGCACCGCCGAGGCCACGTACTGGGCCGCTGCGGACATGGACACCGCCACGACCAGTGTGTAGTCCACCAAGAGTGCGGCACCCACCATGGCGCCGGAGGGCCGCCCGAGGTTCTTGGACGCGATCTCGAAATCCGCGCCTCCGGAGGGATAGGCCCGCACATTCTGCCGGTACGCGGTGATCAGGACAATCAGCACCACCAGCACCACGATCCCCACCCAGGGTGAGATCGCGATGGCCGCGGTACCCGCGAGGGCGAGCGTCAACACGATCTCGTCCGGAGCGTAGGCCACGGACGAGAGAGCATCGGAAGCAAACACCGGTAGTGCCGCTCGTTTGCGGAGCAGGGTTCCGCCGGCGCGTTCGTTGTGGAGCGGTTTCCCGATGAGGACGCGGCGGGCAAGTTGGGACAGGTGCACGATTCAACACGCTAGTACCTCTCGGGGGTCTTGTCCCGAAGCACGGAGAATTATGCTGAGCCACATGGCGCATTTTGTGATCATGGGTGTCGGCCGCGTGGGGATCTCCATTGCGCACGCCCTTGAGGATTCCGGCCACACGGTGGCGGTCATCGATCAGGACGATCGGGCCTTCCGAAAGCTCCGTCCCTCTTTCGGCGGTAAAAAAGTCACGGGCCACGGTTTCGACCGGGATGTGTTGCGCCGGGCGGGCATTGAGGAGGCCTATGCGTTCGCGGCGGTCTCGAGCGGTGACAACTCGAACATCATCGCGGCGCGAGTTGCCCGGGAGACGTTCAGGGTCAAGCACGTGGTCGCACGCATCTACGATCCCAGTCGCGCGGAGTTCTATCAGCGCATGGGCATTCCCACGGTTGCGTCCGTGCGCTGGAGCTCGGACCAGGTGTTGCGGAGAATCCTGCCGGAGCACGCAATCACCGGTGATTTCCGGGAGGCCTCCGGGCGATTGCAGCTGGGCGAGCTTCCGCTGCATGATTCGTGGTCCGGGTTGCACCTGGGCCGTATCGAGGAGGCTGCGGGTGTGCGGATCGCCTTCGTGACCCGGTTCGGGGAAGGAATCCTCCCGGCTTCCGACTCCAGCTACCAGCAGGGAGATATCGTGCACGCCATGATGCGCGTGGAAGACGTCGAGAACGTGGCCCGGATCCTGTCCAAACCGCCCTCGGACGAAGTCATGGAGGCGGTCGCCTTGGCCGCCACTGAGGAACGCGGTTACGGACGGGAGCGGTCATGAGAGTCATCGTGGTGGGCGGAGGATCCGTCGGATCCTCCATCGCCCGTGAACTGGTCTCACATGGCCACGAGATCGTGGTGATCGATGCGACGTCGGACGTCATCGGGCGGTCCAATTTGCGGGGTACCCAGTGGGTCGTGGGTGACGCGTGCGATCTGGAAGTACTGCAGCGGGCCAAGACGGAGGTCGCGGACGTGGTCGTGGCGGCCACCGGTGACGACAAGGCCAACCTGGTGGTCTCATTGCTGGCACGCAGTGAATTCGGCGTCCCTCGCACCGTGGGGCGCGTGAATAATCCCAAGAACGAATGGCTCTTCGACGAAGCTTGGGGCGTGGACGTGGCCGTTTCGACTCCGCGGCTCATGACCGCACTGGTCGAGGAGGCCGTGGAGGTGGGCGACGTCGTGAGGCTGTTGAGCTTGCAGACCGGAGGCGCCACGCTGGCCGCCTACACGGTGCCCCGCGAACACCCGGTGGTGGCGTCCACGGTGTCCCAGGTGCCGTGGCCGCCCGAGGTGGCCCTGGTGGCCATCCTCCGTGACGGTATCCCCATCACACCTTCCGGCGACGACGTGTTGGAAGGGTCGGACGAGTTGTTCTTCATTTCCACCGCTGAGGGTGAGGAACAACTGCGGGCCATGTTCACTACGGCGCAGGATGTCCCCAACACCGCCGAGAGCTCTAACGGGGAGGTCGAACGGGCCGGGTCATCATCCACCCGAGCCACAACACCAACGCGTACAGCGGAACGCCCATCACCAGGCGAGTGACGCCCAAGGCCGCCACGTTCTCCGCGAAGTACAGCGGAACCTGCACGAGCAGACGCGCTGCGAACATACCGATCAACAACAGCGTGGCCCGCTGATAGGCCGTGCGGCGTTGCCGATCCTTGCGCCACTCCATGCCTTCACCGCGCACGTAACCGTAGAAGACGCCCAGTAGCGGCCACCCGACCGCTGTCGAGATGGACAGCCCGATGAACCACGCAATGTTGATGAAGAATCCGGGCACGTAATAGTCGAGCGCTTGCCCACCCGCGCGGGCGAACAGTGCACACACCGCCACGCCGATCAGGCCGGTGATGGACTGCATGAGCGATTGCCGCTGCGCCAGGCGGAGCACCGCGAACCCCGCCGCCGCGGCCAGGGAGGCGATCAGGGCGATGCCCAGTTGCTGGCTCAGCAAGAAGACGACCAGGAAGATCAGACCGGGCAGAACCGCCTCGATCAGCCCGCGCCAACCGCCCACGGCGTGCAGCACGTCCAGTTGGCCGTGTTCGTCACGTCGGAGCCCGGCGCGCGCGGCGTAGTCCCTCATGGCTTGTTCCATGGACGGCTGCCGTGGGGGCCCGTCTTGTGGTTCCTGTTCTCCCGGTTGTTGAGGGGGTGGAGGTGGAGTTGTTCCGTGGCTCACCGGCTGATCCTCCTGGGAGTGACGATCTCGTAACGCGGGTTGTACATGGTCGGCACGGAATCGTTGAACGACACCACCGCTACGCACCGCAGTTTGGTTCCGGCCATCACGCCGGGGACGCTGCGCTGACCCTGCCACAGCAACTTGACGTAGGAATCCCCACCCCCGAGTTGCCGATCGGACCGGTTCTGGACGTGCAGCACGGCCTGATACACGGGCGCCTCGGTCGCGGGCGCAAAGGTGACTTCCGTGACCTCGCCCACCACCATGACGCGACGCCGCTGGGACGACGACGTCGCCGGATCGAGATCCTGCGCACCCGCATCGCGCTCACCCACAACGTCGATGGCACCGGTGATCGGGGACGTGGCCACCGGCTCAGCCGATTTCAGTGATCTCGGGGCCGCGGCGCGGTGCGCTCACCGGCGGCTGCGGATCCGTCGCGGGCTGATCCGGAGTCTGCGCCTTGGGTGCTTGGCCCTCGGGTGCCTGTGGCGTGGCGTTCTCGGGAACCTTGAACTGCAACAGTTCGCGCGGGGGCATGGGATCCTGGCCGCGCACGATCACCAACGACCGCACGACGTCGTCGAGTACTTCAGCGGTGGTCGAGGGCATGGCACCGCCCCCGGTGTACACGGCTCGCAGGAACCACCGGGGTCCGTCGATACCGACGAAACGGGCCAAGCGGTAACCGGGTCCGCCGGACGCGGTCGTTGCTGTGAATTTCGCATTCACCTGAAGCCCGAGGGGGCCCTCTGCCACGGTCGCTTGGCCTCCGTCGCGACGCAGACCTTCCGCCAATTCCCGGCGGACATCGTCCCACAAGCCACTGCTCTTGGGAGCCGAGAAGGCTTGCAACTGAATCGACCCGTCCTTGTAGTCGACGTTCAGCGCGCGCGGGCGTTGGGTTTTTTCATCCAGGTCCATGCGCACGGCCACCCCGGCCACGGGCTTGAGCAGGATGCATCCGAGGTCTACGTATTCTTTACGCTCGCCCTTCATCTCGGACTCGTCCCACGGCCCCAGGGCGCGGGGATCCGATGCCGACGCGGCGTCCTCCGTGGGAGTTTCCTGGTCCTGGTCTTTGACCTGCGGCTCGGCCTCGGCGACGGCGTTACCGTCCACCTGAGCGTCCTTGCCACGCTTCTTACGTCCAAACATGTGAGCTCCGTTTACTGTCTGCGAGTCTGTGTCTCGGTGGCGTGGTTCAGTGGGTTCCGGAAGAACCGAAGCCGCCCGCGCCGCGTTCGCTCTGGGGCAGCTCGTCCACTGCCTCGAAGCGTGCCGTTTCCACCCTCTGAATGACGAGCTGAGCGATCCGCTCGCCTCGGCTCACCGTGTAGGTTTCAGAGCGGTCGGTGTTGAGCAGACACACTTTGATTTCACCGCGATACCCGCTGTCCACGGTGCCGGGGGCATTGACCACGGTTAATCCGTGCTTGGCGGCCAACCCCGATCTGGGGTGCACCAGCCCCACGTACCCGTGCGGAATCGCTAGGGCCACCCCGGTGTCGATCAGTGCCCTCTGACCTGGTTCCAGAACAGTTTCGTGGCGAGCCCGCAAATCGGCTCCGGCGTCCCCGAAGGTCGCGTAGGCGGGAGGGGCCAACTCGGGATCCAGCATCTCGAGGGCCACGGTCACGGTGTGGTTACCGGCTACATCAGTCACAATCCACCACTCTAACGCGGTGCACCATGGGCCGCTGAATGCACGTGGAAGACTCCTAGCAAGCTGTGGGAAAGTGGAGCCATGACCTCTCACGATCCGCACGCCACCACGGCTTCCGAACCGGCCACCCCCGAGCACCCGACGTCCGAACCCGTGGTTCAGTACCAGGAGCGGCTCACCGTCGCGTGGTGGATGTGGCTCGTGGTTCTCTTCGTGGGAGCAGCATCCTTCATCGCCTTGGCACCCATCAACATGGCGGTGGGCATCATTGCGGCCATCGTGATCATGGTGATCATTGCGTTGATCCTCTATCTCGGCTCACCACGGATCACGGTCACGGATCAGGATGTTCGAGTGGGCCGCGCGTACATCGAACGCCGTTTCGTCGGAGAAGCCGAGCCATTGCGCGGCGATGCCGTTCGGGTGGCGCGCGGCCCCGATCTGGATGGGCGGGCTTTCATGAACTTCCGCGTGTCGGTACCGGACATGTGCCGGATCGAGATCGTGGACCCTGTGGATCCCACTCCGTATTGGCTCACGGCCACCCGTCATCCGGAGGAACTCGCGGAAGCCATCAATGCCGGCCGCGCCTCGGATCCTGCGTAAAACTGCTTGAAGTGACGTACTGAGAAAAGACCGGGCGGTCACCATCTGGTGACCGCCCGGTCTTTTCACGTCACAGGCTGTGGGTCAGCCCATGCATTCGAAGCAGAACTTCACGCCGTCGCGCTCTTCGGCGAGCTGCGAACGGTGACGCACCAAGAAGCACGAACCGCACGTGAACTCGTCTTCCTGAGCAGGCAGAACCACCACGGAGAGTTCTTCGTTGGAAAGGTCTGCGCCGGGGAGCTCGAAGCTTTCGGCGGCTGCAGCTTCATCTTCGTCGACGCTACCGGACTGCTGATCCGAACGACGAGACTGCAGCTCCTCGATCGAGTCTTCCTTGAGGTCTTCGTCCTGCTTACGCGGCGCGTCGTAATCTGTGGCCATGTGTGAATCCGCTCCAACCGGTCTTCGCGAGATCGCTGTGGGTGTCGAGACCCTGACGTTCTGGGAAAAATGCCGGGTCCGTGTCGCGTAGATTGTTCACCATCGACCGGGAAAAATCCAGCCCGAAACTCTCGATCTGAAATGTGAGTCGCATTCCATCCCTCCGGCCGGGCGTCCACAGGTCTTCGCTTCCACGGTCCAGGCGCTCCAAACTTGCGGAACTGCCGGGGGAAAACGGTCCGGGGCCCCGATCGAACCACTAGACTGGCACGACATGAGCGGCAGGAATTTCTCTGACAGCATTACTTTCTGCCGGTAAAGGAAGGACAGCATGGACCAGTTGCACCTGGTGGGTGTGCACGATGACGGCGAACACCTCATCGTGGAAACCACCGATTCACAGCGTTACTCGCTGAAAATTGATCAGCAGTTACGACAGGCGGTGCAGCACGCGCGGAAGAAAACCCCCGCGCGTGGCCGTGTAACGGGCCAGTTCGGCCCCCGTGACATCCAGGCTCGGTTCCGCGCAGGTGCCAGTGTGGAAGACATCGTGGCCGAGTCCGGATGGGAACCGGAGCGTGTCAAACGCTATGAATGGCCGATCCTGGCGGAGCGCGGCCACATGGTGCGGGAGGCTCTCAAAGTCAAGATCGCCGGCACGAGTCCTTCCCATGATGGATACCGTTCCGTGTTCGAAGGCGAGCCTCGAACCCTTGAGCAAACCGTGCGTCATCGCGCGCAGAACACCGGCGTGGCCGTGGATTCCCTGGATTGGGATGCTTGGCAACGCGAGGATCAGCTCTGGACCCTGCAGTTGTCCTTCTCCGTATCTGACCGGGATCAGGCACCCAACGACACCAACGGGCCTGCGGAGTGGACCTACAATCCCGCCAATCAAACCGTGCGGCCCGTCAATGACTGGGCGAGCGCACTGGGCCAGGAGCCGCACGAGTCCGGACCGCTGGGTGTGCCTGCACCGGCCGTGAGCCACGCGCCCGCGCCCAACGCCCAGGTGGAACAACTTCAGCGTGAGGCCAGCCAGGCGGACGAACTGCTGGACGTGTTGCAGTCCCGCCGTGGCCGCCGTCTGGGTTCGGACTCCGAAGAGGACGAGCGCCTGGCCGAGATCCTTGGCCGAGGTATGGGCCACGTGGACAGCCGCCCCCGGCCCATTGGTGCCCCGGAAGATTCCCCGCTGTTCGATCAGCCCATCCAGCCCGCCGCAGCGCGCGTCGCAGAGGACCGTGCTCTGCAGGAGGACGCCGGCATCGAGATCGTCGATGACTCCACGACCGCAACAGAATCCCCTGAGGTTTCGTCCGAGGAACCGGACCAAACGGCGTCGCCGTCGTTGCCCGAGGCTGTCACCGCGGGAGACGGACCGCAGCTCACCGTAGCCGCGGACCCGGAGGATTCTGTGGCCGTCCTGAAACCACAGGATCAGGGCGATCAGGGCGAACAGGCCGCACAGTCCGGGTCTCCGGAGGCGGAATCCGACTCGAACCAGGAATCGTCTGTCGAAGAGACCGAATCCGAGCCAACGCCGCCCCAGGAACAACCGCAAGAGCAGCCGAAACGGGCCCCGGGTCCGCGTGGCCGCACCGGCAAGGCCAAACGCTCTTCGGTGCCCAGCTGGGACGAGATCGTGTTCGGTTCCAACTCGAACTAGTGTTGGGGAGCACTCCGCGAGGACTGCAGATTTGCTCGCGGACACGCTAGAGTCATCAAGGCAGATTGGGCTCAGGGGAGAAAGCGGTCCAGCTTTGCTCTGGCAATTCATGGATTCGAGGGACGCATTGCATGGGTAATTCCATCCAGGACGATTTGTTTGGTGCCGACGAACCGGATGCGGAAGCAACCGGTGGTTCCAACGATCCCGAAGGCGGGGGAATCCGTCGTTTCATGGCACCCCTCGTGCTCGGGTTGGCAGCACTCCTCGTGCTCGTAGGTGTCGGCGCGCTCGCTTTCACCGGCCTGTCCAACTCCCAGGATGACCAGGAACCGGCCGATTTCGCGACGGAATCCGCAACGCCGTCTCCCACGCCCAGTGCAACTCCGAGCCGCACACCCTCCCCCACACCGGTGGAAACCACGCCGGCCCCGGAGTACGTGCCTCCTGCTCCACCGCCCGTGGCTCCCCCGGTTGCTCCGCCGCCGCCGCCCGCACCGGTGCCCCCGGCACCCCCGGCACCACCAGCGCAGCCGACCGCCAAGGCGCCCGAGCCCACCAAGAAACCCGAGCCGACCAAGAAACCGACATCGGCTCCCACGAAGGAACCGACCACGGCTCCGAAACCCACCAAGGCACCGACGCAGGCTCCCAAGCCGCCGACCACCAAGGCACCGGCAACTCAACCGCCGCCGCCCAAGCCGCCGACGACGCCCAAGGCACCTGCTCCGCCCAAGCCGACTCCCAAGTCCAGCAACTAATGCTCAAAGGCCCGATTCGCACTCCAGCGAATCGGGCCTCTTCGAGTTCGAGCGTCAGTGGCGAGGCGACGACGCCGCCGCGAGACCTTGCGCGGTCACCGCAATGATGCAGCCACAGCTGCGGTGGTCAGGGAACCGAGAGGTCACCACAGCAGCGCCGGGATCAGGCGTTCGGCGTCAGTGAGGGAACCGTGCTGGCCCACCATGTTCAGGGGCTTGCTGCCCTGCCGTGACACGTCGTAAATAGCGATTGGTTCTCTGCCGAGCACCCACACGTGGCCCGCTCTCTCCAGGACAGCGGGATTCGGATCGCCGCCGAAATAACCGCCCGAGGCGAGGTCCTTCCGAGTGGCGACCCACACGGCGTCGCCGAAGTGTTCCTGCCATCGGGTAGCGATCTCCGCAGGATCAGCCCCCGGTTCGACATGCAATTGCACAGCGCGCGGCTCACCGGCGGTGTGCCTCACCCCGTCCAGCAGACCGGGTACGGAGCTCGCGTCGAAGCGGTGCTCGGGGGCCACGTCCACCATTCCGTGATCCGCCGTGAGAATCACGCGCGTATTGGCGGGGAGCTTCTGGACCAGTCGCTTGACGGCGGAATCCAGTTCCTCGAGTGCCTCGAGCCAATACTCGGATCGCCAGCCCTTGGAATGGCCGATCTTGTCGAGTTCGTCCCAGTAGAAGTAGACCAGCGCCCGCTTGCCCTCGCGCAATTCTTCGAGAGCGGAAGCGGTGCGAGCGAATACGCCCTCGGCACCCTTGAAACGGCCACCCCTCAGGGACGCACGCGTCAACTCCGAGTTCTCGAAGCGAGGCTTGCTGACGGTGACCGCATCCACCGTGTCCTCCGCTCGGTTGAACACCGTGCGGTGGGGTTGCCAGACCTCCGGGTCGATCTGCGGGTTCCACTGGCCCAGCATGTTGACCACGCGGTCCTGAGCAGGATCCACCACGTCGTAACCGAGCATGCCGTGTTGGCCCGGGGGCAGCCCGGTTCCCAGGCTCGACAGGGACACAGACGTGGTCGTGGGGAAGGCTGCGTCCAGATCGCCCAGTGACTGGGCCTTCCGGAGCGTCGGAGCGTACCCGGAGTACTCGCTGAGTAACTGAGAACCCAAGCCGTCCACGAGCACCACCACGTAACGCTGCGCTTTAGGCAGTCCCAACGTATTGGAAACATCCGGAACGCCTATCGCCGCCGCCGCTGAGGACATCACGTCCGCCACGCTGCGGCTGCCGTACCGCGGGGCCGCGGGAAAATCGGAGGGTAGCGTCATTGGGATTTGCGTCCGGAATCCCGTCCCGTGAAACGGTGACCGAAACGCGGCCGCTGCACGGGTGCCTCCGATGGTCGTCGATCAGTCAGAGAACGCTGATGCGGCGACTGAGCAATTTGCGCGCCCGAATCCGTCACGGGCGCCAGGTTTGCACGGCGCAGTGTGCGAGCGAACTCACGCGCACCTTCCACCGCGTCCTTGCCGTCCGCTTCCGAGCTGATGCGCATCACCACGTCCTCGCTGGCCGCGGTTCCGGTGTAACCGTGATCGGCCTGGCATTCGGGGTCTTCGCACATGGCCGGGTACAGCTCGAGCTGCTGCGTGCCGGTCCAGCTCACGGCCAGGGTCAGCTCCATGATGGGGGTGTCCGGACGGTAGTTCTGCGGTTGGTGGTACGCGTAGCTCAGCGTCACGGAGCGGATCTGCGAGATCCCCACCGTCTCGGTGGACACGCGTGCCACTACATCACGGCCGGTGTCGTCGAACTGCTGATCGTCCACGTGGGTGATGTGCAGAACATCCTCCGCGAGCACCAGAACGGTGATGTGCCGGTGGAGTTCGGTGTTGTTGAAATGGGTTTCCAACTGCACCAGGTGCGAGACGGGCTGCCTGCCGTCCAGGGAATCGCGCACCACGTCCTCGACGAGCTGCGGATAGAACCCGGCTGTGCTGATGTCCTGGATCAAGCGCGAGCCATCGGGAGCTGAATACGTCATGGGTTCATTGTCCTTCACTTTCCCCTACTCTGCGCAATTGTCGTGGTCATGGTGTGACCACGCACGACAGCGAACCGTCTTCTTGTTCCGTGCACACGGGTGTCACATCCATGCTCGGTTCTTGCGGGGCCGACGGCGTTGGGGGCGCGTCCGGCGTTTGGGTCACCTCGGGTTCCGAGCCGGTCACCTCATCGAGCCAAGAGCTCAGCGCCGGTCCGGCGAGAACGTAACCCGCGGTCAAAGCGATCCCGGCCAGCAGCAGGGCCAAAATGACCCAGGGCATCCGTGAACGTCTGGTGCGTTTCGCCGTTGCGGCAGGTGTCGGTCGCGGTGTGGGCGAGGGTTCCTCGCTCGGCACGTGCGGAACAGCTTCCGTGGCCGGAACTTCCTGTACCGGGAGGGCCTCGGTGGCTTCTCCGGTGCTCGTTAAGTTGCCGAAAGGGTTCAACGGGTCATCCGAGATCCTCGGTAGTTCCGCCGCTTGCCTCGCTTCGTCTCCCTTGCCTCGCACGGCATGCCATTCGATGCGCGCCGTAGGAGCTTCCTCCGAAAGCGGCAACACCGCCGCATCGGGAACCACGGACAGCTCTCGCTCGGTCGTGGGTGAGAGCACATCGAAGATTTCGAACGGCTCCCCCTCCGCCGTCAGCGACTCCTGACTCGCCCGGTTGGCGGATCCCTCCCCGAGATCCCGGATGGCAATCTTCGCAGCCGCAATGCGTTGTTTCGGCTCGTTGCTGAGCAGGCCTGCCACGTGCCCCCGCAGCTGCGGTGAATCCGGGAACAGGCCCTCCACGGCAGCGGGTTCCAAGGGATTACTGAGGTCCACGTGAGGATCCACGAGTCGCACCGCCGTGACACCGGCGGCATACAGATCTGTGGAGATGGCCGGTTCCATGGGGCCGTATGCCTCGTGCGGAAGATAACCCGGAGTTCCCACCACCGTTCCCGTGTGGGTCAGGCGGGCGTCCTCCGCTCGAACAGCAATGCCGAAGTCCGCAAGCCGTGCCCACGGCCTACCCGATCCGGTAGGTTCCATCAGCACGTTGCCCGGTTTCACGTCCCGATGGATCCAACCGCGAGCGTGTACGAACTGTAGTGCCTGGAGGAGTTGGTAGAGGATCTCCTCCGCCACAACATCGGACACGGCGCCGTTGTCCCCCAGCGCAGCTTCCAGAGTTCCGCCACTGACCAGGGGCATGGCGATGGCCACGTATTCGTCCTCGGCGGCCCAGCCGTACGGGGCAACCACGTGCGGGTGGTCAAGCTTCACGGACTGTTCCCGCACAAAGCGCAAGAGGTCTGCCGAATCCCGCTGACGCAGTACCTTGGCGGCACATTCCTGATGTAGTTTGTGGTCCATGGCGCGCCACACCGCCCCGCTGCCACCCTTGGCAATGGGTTCCAACAGTTCGAAACGCCCAGCTATCGTGTCCGACACGCGATAAGTGACCTAGCTCCGCATGGCCCGGCGGGCGCTGTCAGTGCGCTGCCCCGGGTCACCCAGAGTGATGGTTGCGGACAGCACCGTGACCACGGAGCCGGACAGCAGAACCGGGTTGAGATCAATGGAGGCCGTTTCCGGGAATTGGTCCTTGAGCAGAGCCACCCTGTTGATGAGGTCCTCCACACCGGTCGTGTCCACTGCGGGAACACCCTGATGACCGAACAGTTTCTTGGACGCCTTGGGAGCCCGGACCATCCGGGATATGTCCTGATCGGTCAGCGGCGGAACCCGATGAGCCCAATCGTCGAGCAGGTTGACCGCGTCCCCGGCCATACCGAACGACAGAACGGGTCCGATCAACGGATCTTCAATGGCTCGCACAATCACGGTCTGGCCGGTCGCGGCCATGGACTGAACTTCGAAGTCAGACGTTCCGAAGCTCGCAAGCGCCCGCTTCATGGTGGTGATTGCGGCTCGAAGCTGACCTTCGTCCTCGATGTTCAGGGCGACTCCGCCCAGGTCCAGGCGGTGGCGCAGGTGCGGGTCGGTGGTTTTCAGGGCGACCGGATACCCAAGCCGCGCTGCCGCCTGTACCCCCTCATCCGGATCAGCGAAGCGTACGGACTCCAAGACACCGATACCGGCGTGCCCCAGGAGGTCGGTGGTCTCTTCCGGAGTCAGTTCGTAAAGCCGGTCCCCGGGGATCTGAGGCCTGAGCTTCTCGAGGAACTTCTCGATGGCATCGTGGTTGAAATCTTCGGGGATCTCGACATGGCCGTGGTCCTGGTCGCGCCAGTGAGAGTACGTGACCACACTGGACAGGGCGACCAATGCGGCACCGGGGGAATCAAAGCACGGGAGGGAAGCGCCGTCGTCGGTGGTGTGCACCGTGGCCGTCTTGGCCTCACTGCCGAATTGACCGGTGAACACGCCGATCGCCGTGCATTCTGCGTTGCGGGCTTCGCGGGCAATCTGGTCCACCAAAGCCTGGTGATCGAGACCCGGCACGGGCATGAGGACAACCACCAGACTGGAAACATCCTCGCGGGAGGCATTACTGCGCACCGCATCCACAATGGCCTGGTGTGCGTGCTGCGGGCCCTGGCTCGTGTCCACGTTGCCGTCCGACACGACCGGCTCCAGACCCAGGCGGATCCCGGAATCTTCCGCCAACTGGGACAACGCCAGCGCATTCGACACCACCGCGACCCGGTTGTTGGCGGGAACGGATTGGCTCTCCGCTATCGCCGCGATGTCGAGCAGCTGTTCGGCCGTGGCGGCACGAATGACCCCGGCCTGCTTGAACATGGCGTCGAGTGCGCCGGCGGGAGCCTGGGTGGTGCGTCCCGTGTGCCCCGGGGGCAGCCGCAAACCGGTGACCTCGGACTTGGCCACGATGACCGGTTTGGAACGCGACAGGCGGCGCGCAATGCGGGAGAACTTACGCGGATTACCCACCGACTGCAGGTACAGGCCGCACACGGTGGTGGACGGGTCGTCCTCCCAGTACTGCATCATGTCGTTGCCGGAGACGTCCGCCCGGTTACCGGCGGACAGGTAGCTGGACAGCCCCACGTGATGGCGGCGCGCGGCACCGTAAACCATGGTGCCGATGGCTCCGGACTGGGAGAACAGCCCCAGTCCCCCGGGCTGGGGCATGCGCGGCAGCACCGATGCGTTGAGACTGACTTCTTCCGACGTATTGATGAATCCGAGACTTGCCGGTCCCACCACGCGCATGCCGGAGGCACGGGCGATGCGCACCAGTCGGCGCTGATGAGCTGCACCTTCTGCACCGGCCTCGGCGTAGCCGCCGGTCATGATGATCACGGCCTTGGCGCCCGCTCGCCCGGAGTCCGCGATCGCTGTCTCTACGGCATCACGCGGAACAGCGATGATTGCCAAATCAATTTTTTCGGAGATTTCCTGGACGCTCGTGACGAACGTGAGACCGTCCCTTTCATACGGGGTGTTACCCACTCCGTAGAGAGTTCCGGAATAACCACCGTTCAGGACGCCCTCCACCGCGTGAAACCCTGCATGATCGGGGTCCGACGATGCGCCGATCACCGCGACCACCTCCGGAGACAAGAGGTCCTGGATCGAACGGGCCTCTGCGCGGTGCTCGCGGGATTCCATGACGGCCAGGGATTTCTCGGTGGGGTCGATGTCGAAGTCCACCACCACCACGCCGTCCTCGAACTGGCGGGACACGTCATAACCGGCTTCGACGAACACATGGAGCATCTTGCGGTTCTCGGGCAGCACTTCGGCGGTGAAACGGTCAATGCCGTTCTCTCGTGCCGCCGCGGCCAGATGTTCCAACAGGATGGAACCGATACCGCGGCCCTGGTGGTGATCGGAAATCATGAACGCGACTTCCGCCACGCGATCCGAGGTGCGGTCATAGCGGCCCACACCGATCATTTTGCCGTCCAGCAACAAGATGAAGCAGACACGGTCCACGTGGTCCACGGTGGTGAACCGCACCAGTTCCTTCTCGGACAGCGACGGTTTGTACGAGAAGAACCGGAGGTAGATGCTGTCTTCGGACTGTTTTTCGTGGAAGTCCGTGAGCAACTGCCGGTCGTCCGGGCTAATGGGGCGCAAATGCGCGGTCGCACCATCCCGCATGATGACGTCTGCTTCCCAGTATTCGGGGTAGGACGGTGACTGCGTACCTTCATCGTGAGAACCCATAGACTTCAGGGTAGCCAACCGCGTGACCTCCCGACAGGTACACGCCGATTATTCGAGGAGTTGCCGCTAGATGGCCCGACGTCGTTCAACCACCCGCTCCGAGCAGGACGAGCTGCCCGAGGATTTCACCGAGCACATTGTTGACATTGATGTCACGCAGGAAATGGAAACCAGTTTCCTCGAGTACTCCTACTCGGTGATCTACTCCCGCGCCCTGCCCGACGCGCGGGACGGCCTGAAACCGGTGCAGCGACGCATCTTGTTCATGATGGACCAGATGGGCCTGCGCCCGGACCGCGGCCACGTCAAGAGTGCGCGCGTGGTGGGCGAGGTCATGGGTAAGCTCCACCCCCACGGTGACTCGGCCATTTATGACGCCATGGTGCGCATGGCACAGTCCTTCGCCATGCGCCTGCCCTTGGTGGACGGCCACGGCAACTTCGGTTCTCTCGACGACGGCCCCGCGGCACCGCGCTATACCGAAGCCAGAATGGCCCCGGCTGCCCAGGCGCTCACGGGTGACCTCGACGAGGACGTCGTGGACTTCGTGCCCAACTACGACAACCAGTTCCAGCAGCCCGGTGTGTTGCCCGCGGCCTACCCGGCTCTGCTCGTCAACGGCGCTACGGGCATCGCTGTGGGTATGGCCACCAATATGGCCCCGCACAACCTGCGCGAGGTGGTTGCCGGAGCACGGCACCTGATCCTGAACCCAGAGGCCACGCTCGAGGACCTCATGAAGTTCGTGCCCGGCCCGGACCTGCCCTCGGGCGGTCGCATCGTCGGTCTGGAGGGCATCAGGGACGCCTACCGCACGGGCCGTGGCTCGTTCAAGACTCGGGCCAAGGTGTCCATCGAACAGGTCTCGCCCCGTAAACAGGGCATCGTGGTGACCGAGCTGCCCTACATGGTGGGCCCGGAGAAGGTTACCGAGAAGATCAAGGACGCGGTCCAGTCGAAGAAGCTGGCCGGCATCTCGGACGTGGTGGATCTGACCGACCGCACCAAGGGATTGCACCTGGTCATCGAGCTGAAGAACGGGTTCAACCCCCAGGCCGTGTTGGCTCAGCTGTACAAGCACACGCCCATGGAAGATTCGTTCGGCATCAACAATGTGGCGCTCGTGGACGGGCAGCCCCGTACCCTGGGCCTGCTCGAGATGCTGCGGGTCTACACCGATCACCGCCTGTCCGTGGTGCGCCGCCGCACGGCGTTCCGGTTGGCCAAGCGACAGAACCGCCTGCACCTGGTCGAGGGTCTGCTGATCGCAATCGTCGATATCGACGAGGTCATTCAGATCATTCGTTCCTCCGAGCAGACCGCGGAGGCCCGCGACAGGTTGATGAAGGTCTTCGACCTCTCCCGCGCCCAGGCCGAACACATCCTGGAACTGCGGCTGCGCCAACTCACCAAGTTCTCGCGCATCGAGCTCGAGGCCGAGCGAGATCAGCTGCTCAAGGAAATCGCGGAACTCGAAGCAATCCTCGGTTCGGATCAGAAGCTGCGCCAGGTCGTGGCCGATGAGCTCGAGGAGGTCGCGGAAAAGCACGGCGACGATCGCCGCACCGTGCTGCTCGAAGCCGAAGATCTGCCGGCCGTGACATCGGCGGCGAATGCGAGCGGCAAACGCAAGCAAGCGGCGTCGTCGGTGACCCTGGAAATCAGCGACGATCCGTGCTGGGCGTTCGTCTCCACGACCGGCCGCATGGCGCGCACCAACGCACGCACCCCGCTGGCCGACGCGTCACGGCGTTTCAAACACGATGCGCTCTCCAGCGTGCTGCCGACCACCGCGCGTGGCGAGATCGGCGCTGTCACCTCCACGGGCCGCATGCTGCGCGTGTCGTGCATCGACATTCCCGTCCTCCAGGATTTCGACGGCGTTCCCCGCCTCGCAGACGGCGTGCCCGCCTCGGATTTCCTGGGCCTGGACAAGAACGAGCACCTGGTGGGACTGGTGCCCCTCAACCAGGTCTTCGCTGTCGGCACCGAGCAGGGCATCGTCAAACGCGTGAATCCGGACTACCCGCTCAACCTGGACCAGTGGCCGGCCATCAAGCTCAAGGACGGTGACCGCGTGATCGGGGTGGCCGCGTGCCCGGACACCGCGGAACTGGTGTTTGTATCCTCAGACGCCAAACTGCTGCATTTCGGTGCGGACCTCGTGCGACCGCAGGGACGCAATGCGGGCGGTGTTGCCGGTATGAAACTGGCCGCCGGCGAGCGGGCGATCTTCTTCGGCGCGGTCAAGGAGGCCGACGCCACGGTGGTGGTCACCCAGGCCAAGTCCCAGGATCAACTGCCGGACATGGGCGAAGCATCAATCAAGGTAACACCGCTGTCCGAGTACCCCGCGAAGGGCCGCGCCACCGCCGGCGTGCGAGCCCAACGGTTGCTCACGGGCGAAACCGAACTGAACCTGGCGTGGGTGGGCCACGGACCGGGCAAGGCCGTCTCGGCTGCCGGTGTGGCCCGCAACCTACCCAACGAGTACGGCCGCCGGGATGGTTCCGGTGTGAGCGTGGACCGCGCAGTGCATGCCGTGGGCCCGGCTCTCGGCGGGCTGCCTGTGCCGGGGTTGGAAGCGGCCGAGGATTCCTCCTCCGCGGCTGAACCAGCTTCCGCCGAGCAGGACACGCTGCCCCTGGACGGCTGAACC
>NZ_BAAAQA010000015.1:0-29208 GCF_039531425.1 Kocuria atrinae | reverse complement strand
AAGATTCGGGGCGCCGTTCCTCGGTCAGACCTCTGCAGCTCGGTCGGCCCGGGTTTGTTCCTAGCTCACTGTTGCGCAGCTTTCGCGCCGCTGTGCCACGCCCGGTAGGTCAGGCGTCGATGCGGTCCTGATCCAACTGCGCGGCACCCGCCACAATGAAGTCCTTGCGGGGCGCCACCTGGGAGCCCATCAGCAATGAGAAGGCCTGCTCGGCAGCCTCTGCGTCCGCAACTCGCACCCTGCGCAGGACGCGGTGGCGGATGTCCATGGTGGTTTCTGCCAGCTGGTCCGCGTCCATTTCACCCAGGCCCTTGTAGCGCTGAATCGGTTCCTTGTAACGGCGGTCCTGCTCTTCCAGGCTGCCCAGCAGGGTTTCCAGTTCGCGTTCCGAATAGGTGTACACCATTTCATTGGCCTTGGAGCCGGGGTTGATGATCTCCACCCGGTGCAGCGGCGGAACGGCCGCGTAGACCCGGCCGGCTTCCACGAGCGGGCGCATATAGCGGTAGAAGAGCGTGAGCAGCAGGGTACGGATGTGGGCGCCGTCCACGTCAGCATCGGTCATCATGATGACCTTGCCGTACCGGGCGGCGTCCACGTCGAAGCTACGACCCGAACCGGCCCCGATCACCTGGATCAGCGCAGCGCACTCGGTGTTGGCGAGCATATCCGTGATGGACGCCTTCTGAACGTTGAGGATCTTGCCTCGGATGGGCAGCAGCGCCTGATAGTTGGAGTTGCGGGCCAAGCGAGCGGTGCCAAGGGCCGAGTCACCCTCCACGATGAACAACTCGGAACGGCCCACGTCCGAGGAGCGGCATTCGACAAGCTTGGTGGGCATGGAGGAGGTCTCCAGTGCGTTCTTACGCCGCTGGGTCTCCTTGTGCACACGTGCCGAGATGCGGGACTTCATTTCCGCGGCCACTTTGTCCAGCACCTGGCTGGCCTGGGCCTTGTCATCGCGTTTCTTGGACGTGAACTGCTTGGTCAGCTGAGATTCGACCACCTTGGTGACGATCTGACGCACCGCCGGAGTACCCAGTACCTCCTTGGTCTGCCCCTCGAACTGAGGTTCTGCCAGCCGCACGGTCAGCACAGCGGTGAGACCGGCCAGGACATCGTCCTTCTCGAGCTTGTCGTTGCCCACCTTGAGCTTGCGGGCATTGGCCTCCACCTGCTTGCGGATGGTCTTGAGCAGCGCCGCTTCGAAGCCGGACAGGTGTGTGCCGCCCTTGGGCGTGGAGATGATGTTCACGAACGAACGCACGGTGGTGTCGTAACCGACACCCCAGCGCAGAGCGACGTCCACCTCGCACACGCGCTCAACGTCCTGGAGCCGTGCGTGCCCGGAGTCGTTGAGCACCGGAACACGTTCGGTGAAACTTCCCTGTCCCTGCAACCGCCACACATCGGTGACCGGCGCGTCGATGGCCAGGAATTCTGCGAACTCCGAAATGCCGCCGTCGTACTGGAACACCTCGGTGTGCGGGCCGGTCTCCCCCGGGGTTCCCGCGAGCAGCCGTTCATCGCGCACGGTGATCTGCAGCCCCGGGATCAGGAATGCCGTCTGCCGAGCCCTGCGCACGAGTTCCTCCGTGGAGAACTTGGCGTCCGGGGTAAAGATTTGTTCATCCGCCCAGTACCGAATTCGTGTCCCCGTGACACCGCGCTTGGCCTTGCCCACGATCTGCAGTTCAGAATTGTCCGTGAAAGCCTCGAAGGGAGCGCTCGGGGTCGGCGCGCCCTTATCGGTGAAGATCCCGGGTTCACCGCGTTTAAAGGACATCTGGTAGGTCTTGCCACCGCGGTCCACCTGAACGTCCAAACGTGAGGACAACGCGTTGACAACGGATGCGCCCACGCCGTGCAGACCGCCCGACGCGGTGTACGAACCGCCGCCGAACTTACCGCCGGCATGCAGCTTGGTGAAGACAACCTCCACACCGGTCAATCCGGTGCGTGGTTCCTTATCGATCGGGATGCCGCGGCCGTCGTCGTGGACTTCCACGCAACCGTCCTTGTGCAGGATCACGGTGATGTTCTGCCCGTAACCGGCCAGTGCCTCGTCCACGGAGTTGTCGATGATTTCCCACATGCAGTGCATGAGCCCGCGGGAGTCCGTGGAACCGATGTACATGCCCGGGCGCTTGCGCACCGCTTCGAGGCCTTCCAGTACGGAGAGGTGCCGGGCGTTGTATTCGGAACGAGTGGGTGTCACGGTGATGAATCTCCCGAGAGTCTGGCCCTGAGGCGCGGGTGGGACTCCCCCACTTTAGTCCGGAGGGCTGACATTGTGCGCGGTGGGCGAAACCACTGTCCACGGGGAAGTAATCAGGTCTACCTTTGGTTCTATTGATACGTGCCGCAGTGTTCCTTTTCGAAACCGGCTGCGCACCGCAATAACACCGAATGGTGGAATTGCAGACTTTGTATCCGTAAGGAGGATCCAATGAACGCGACACTCGAGACGCGTGAACTCAACGCGACCGACCGCTGTGACGCTTGCGGCGCCCAGGCATACGTCCGTGTGGTCCTCGAAAGCACCGGCGGACAGCTGCTCTTCTGCGCACACCACGCGCGCAAGAATGAGGACAAGCTGCGCCCGCTGGCTGCCACCTGGCAGGACGAAACGGAGCACCTGGAAGCCTCCTGAGGCAACCACGGCCAACGCAAAGACCGGGGCACGCACCGTACGGTGCGTGCCCCGGTCTTTCGCTATCTCTGCTCACCGGCCCGACGACCGGTCGCAGGATCAGGGCTTGCGGCCCCACATGATCACGTTGGTCCCGAAGTACTTGGTGGACCATTCCACCCCGCAGAAACCCACACGCTCCATGATCTCGGCAACCTCAGCCGGAGACATGAACCCCAACGTGGAGGTCTTGAGGTACGTGTATGCCTGGCGGTCCTTGGCGATGAGCTGGCCCAACAGCGGTAGGACCACGCTCATGCCGGCCGACAGAACCAGCTTGAGAACGCCCCGCGGAGGTGAGGTCTCCAACACCACCACGCGCCCACCCGGCTTGAGCACGCGGAACTGTTCGCGCAGCACCCGTTCCACGTCGCTGACGTTACGCAGCAGATAACCGTGGGTCACGGCATCGAATGATTCATCCTCGAACTGCAACTGGTGGGCGTCCGCGAACTCCCACTCGATGCTTTCGGCGCCCGGTTTCTCCCGAGCCTCCGCCAACATGTTTTCGGAGAAATCCACGCCGTAAATGTCCGCATTCGGGTAACGACGCCGCGCAGCCAGAGCGATCTCGCCCGTGCCGGTAGCGATGTCCAACAGTTTCCCGTTCAGCGCCAGGTCCGCACGCTGGGCAACCTCTCGGCACCACTGCGCGTGTCGGCCCATGGTCATGAGCGAATTGATCCTGTCGTAACTGCGCGTCACTCGATTGAACATGCTCTGGACACGACTGTCCTGAGACGTCATGGAGTAATTCTCATTCACCGTGGCGATCCGGATCAGTCCAGGTAATCCCGCAGCACCTGCGAGCGCGAGGGGTGACGGAGCTTGGACATGGTCTTGGACTCTATCTGGCGAATGCGCTCACGAGTGACACCGTAGACCTTGCCGATTTCGTCCAACGTCTTGGGCTGTCCGTCGGTCAGGCCGAAGCGCATGGCCACTACACCGGCTTCACGTTCGGACAGGGTGTCCAGCACGGAGTGCAGCTGCTCCTGGAGCAGGGTGAAGGATACGGCGTCTGCGGGGACTACGGCCTCGGAGTCCTCGATGAGGTCACCGAATTCGGAGTCGCCGTCCTCACCCAACGGCGTGTGAAGCGAAATGGGCTCGCGGCCGTACTTCTGAACTTCCACGACCTTTTCGGGGGTCATGTCGAGTTCGTTGGCCAACTCCTCCGGGGTGGGTTCGCGACCCAGGTCCTGGAGCATCTGACGCTGCACACGAGCCAGCTTGTTGATGACCTCGACCATATGCACCGGGATACGGATGGTGCGTGCCTGGTCGGCCATGGCGCGGGTGATGGCCTGACGGATCCACCAGGTGGCGTACGTGGAGAACTTGAAGCCCTTGGTGTAGTCGAACTTCTCGACCGCGCGGATCAGGCCCAAGTTGCCTTCCTGGATCAGGTCCAAGAACAACATGCCACGGCCGGTGTAGCGCTTGGCCAGGGACACCACCAGACGGAGGTTGGCCTCGAGCAGGTGATTCTTGGCGCGGCGTCCGTCGTGGATGACCCAGCGGTAGGCCCGGCGGGTCTCGGCGTCCATGGAGTCCTGCTCGTCCGCGAACTTGTGCTCCGCGAACAGACCGGCCTCAATGCGCAGTGCGAGGTCGACCTCTTGCTCCGCGTTCAGCAGGGCGACCTTACCGATCTGCTTGAGGTAGTCCTTGACGGGGTCGGCGGTGGCGCCAGCAGCAATGACCTGCTGTGCAGGGGCGTCGTCATCGTCGTTGGAGGTGAGCACGAACCCGCGGGCGGTCTTGTCCTCGCGGCCCTTCATACGGGGAGCGGACTCCTCGGGGCTGGCCTGGGCCGACTCCTCTTCATCGGAGTCACGCTCGTCCTCGATGGCTTCATCGTGGTTGGTCAGCAACTCGTCATCGGCACCCGCGGTGTCCGCGGAACCGGCAGCCTTCTTACGCCCACGACCGGTGCCCGTTGCCGTAGCGGTCTTCGGTTTGCGCGCCGTGCCCGTAGTCTTAGCGGCCGGCTTGCGGGTACGGGTGGTCTTGGCGGGAGTTGCTTCCGTGTCCTCAACCTCAGCGGCGTCTTCGCTCTTGGCCTGAGCTGCCTTTGCGGCAGCTGCCTTGGTCGCGGATGCCTTGGACGCAGCAGCCTTTGTGGCAGCGCTCTTGGCCGCGGTCGACTTGGTGGCCGTGGTCTTGGAAGCTGTGGACTTCGCGGCGGTGGTCTTCTTAGCCGCGGTCGTCTTCTTTGCCGCCGTGGTCTTTTTCGCGGCGGTTTTCTTGGCCGCCGTGGTCTTCTTTGCCGCACCGCTGGTACTCGCCCGGCCGGTGCTGGCCTGAGTGGTCTTCTGTGCGGAGTCCTGTGACTCCTCAGAGACCGTGGACTCGTTCGCGGTCTTGCTTGCAGCAGGTGACACTGAGAACCTTTCGTTGAACCGGTCGCGAGGTGCATTGCCACCATGTGTGGTCAACACGCCTATGACCCTGTCAAGCCCGGTTTGTCGGCATTGCTGCCGCCTGAGACTTGAAGGGTCCTAGTTGAGCCAACATACATGCCCCCGGTTTTGTTCCCGGTTCATCACAAATATTTTTCATGAGCGTGGCGAGGGTCATTGCGTTTTGCCCACCAACGGTCTCCCGGCCATGCCGTACGCGGGTCCGTGCTCCACCACGGGATGTCTTGAATATCCAAACGACGCCGCACCGTTCGGGCTCCTTCGCGGCCTTCCGCGATCGCATTGCTGCGGTCCAAGAGCCCCATGGCCGTAAATGCGCGGCCCCGGAATACCTCCAGTTGTGCGCGTGCCGAGACCACGTCTGCGTGCACCATTGAGCACCGACGTTCCCTGCCTCGGAAGGCCTCGGCCGATTCAAGACCATGGGTCAGTAACAGGTCCAGCCCCTCAAGGATCCGGTACGCCGCTTCCACCGAGGCCCAGTCCGGAACAGACTCCCATTGGCCCAGAACGGCGTGGGCGCAGCACAGGCCCTCAGCGACGTCCTCGGGCGTGGCGCAGTATTCAATGGCGGGCGCCGGCAGGGACAAGACTTCCCGGAGTGACGCTTGCAATCCCTTGTGTGCCCGAGCGGCCCGCTCCTGGTCCCCGGTCAACCACGAATAGAAGATCGCGTCCCTGGTGATGGTGTGGTTCAAAGCCATGACCAATCGGGCAAGGTGCTGATCCGTCAGGCTCAGCAATGCGGTGGGCCAGTCGGTCCCGCCGGAGTTCATCACGTCGATGGCATCGTGCCAGCGCCGCAGATCTCGTTCGTAACGAGCGGGTGCCTGAAAGTGATAGCTCCACTGGTCATCGACCCACTCGTGATGCGTGCCCTCGTAGGAAGATCCGTGATCCTCCGGCACCTCGTCCTCGGTCGGCCAGATGCCCGGACCCTCGGTCAAATGGTCCAGCGCATCGAGGAACCCCGAAGACCGATGCCTCAGTGCATCCGGCAGCTGCCCCGGTTGATCCGGCGTCAGTTCGTTGAAACAGCTGCCCAGTGACACCATGTGCGCGTTCAACTGGCTGTCCCTGATGCCACTGACCGGTTGAGGTTCGTCGAATCGCTGCAGGTTCCACCAGTGCTCCGGCCCCACCACGAACCCGCCCATGGCGCGCATCCCAGAATCTTCAACGGCCAGCCCGAGCCACGCGGCACGGAAGAAGTCTTCCTCTGGCTGGGACGGCACCGCCGTGTCCGAATACACCACCACGGTCGCCTGATTCACGTGCCCCGTGGTTGCGGTGACCTCGGTGAGTTGCTGGGCATACTCCCCCGGGTCCTCCGCTCCGCTAGGAGTGGGCAGCTTCAGACAAAGTGCGCCTCCGCTGGAGACCGGGATGAAGAGGACAGCACAGTTGCGGGGCTCGTATCCCAGCTGATGCGGAATCAGTGCCAGGAGATCTTCATCGCATCGGATCTTAACTGGCTCTTGCGGATCGTTGAGGAGTGTCATGCCCCTACGGTCCGTGCGAACGGCACGTCCCGTCTCGCGGCGGCGTCGAATTGTGCAGCCCTGGCTTCTCAAGCGTCAGGCGAGCCAGGCTGTGGAGCGCGTGTGCCGCGCTCGGGGCAATGTCTCGCGACCAGGCGATCGACTGGCGATCAAATGGAGTTCGGGCCGTGCACCTTGCGCACCTTCTTGGTGCAGATGAGTACCGCAACGATACCGATAGCGGCAACGATCGCCTGCGCCGCAATGGCGGGGCGGAATGCCTCTGCGTCGTAGAGGGTCGGTGACACGCCCGCCGCGAATTGGAGGTCGAGCACCAGCCCGGTGACGTAGATCGCCGCCAGTGAGGCAATGAAACCGCCCACATTGGCCAATCCAGTGGCGGTGCCCCCTCGACGGGGCGGATTGAAACTCCGCACGATGTCGAAGGCCAGCATGGACGCGGGATAGGACAGCGCCAGCATGCCCACCGCAATGAACACGACCGGGGTGGGCGCCTCGCCGGGCCACAACAACATGAGGGCCCAGCCGCTGTAGATCACCGCGCAGAAACACAGGGCGAGCGCGGAACGATGCTTGGCGAACACGGCACTGAGTTTTCCCACTCCCAGGCTCACGACCACATTGACCACCACGAAAGCGGTCATGACAGCCGAAGCCTGCGTGGCATCCATGCCCTGTGCATTCTGCAAATAGGGATAAGCCCACATCAGTGCGAACGTGTTACCCACGAATTGCACCGCAAAGTGCACCCAGAAACCCAGCTGGGTTCCTGGCTCACGCAGGGATTCCTTGATGGTGGCTCCCACGGTGGCAAAGGAGATGGAGTCGTTGAGAACGTTCACTCCCGGGGGCGCACTGCGCAGCAGAGCGGCGGACAGCACCCCGGACAGCAATGCCAACGCGGCTAACGAGATGAAGGCCGGAACCCAACCGGTTGCGTGCAGCAAAGCGGCAAAGGGAATCACGGAAAAGAGCTGTCCCAAGTTGCCGGTCATGCCGACCACCTGGGAGAGCATCGGTACGCGCATCGCGCTGAACCAGGCTGGGAGCAGGCGCATGACGCACACGAACGTGGCGGCGTCCCCGGCCCCCACAAGGATTCGACCGATCACGCCAGCGGTAACCGACTCCGCTGCCGCGAGCTGCAACTGTCCTATCACCATGCACGCAGCGCCGGCGCTGATGAGAACGCGTGGACCGAAACGATCCACCAGGACACCCACCGGGACCTGCAGCGCCGCGTAGACCAGCACCTGCATCATGGAAAACATCGACAACCCGGCAGCGACCGTCTGGAAGCGGTCTGCGGCCTCCACCGACGCCACGCCGAAACTCGTGCGTTGGGCCACGGCGGAGAAATAGGCGAAGACGCCCACTCCGAAAACAAGCCACGCTGCTCGCGAGTCCTTCCCCTGATCACGGGGTGAAGACATCGGAGTGCGTGGCATGCTCAAGATCCTTGGGTCGCGGTGGGGATCGCGGCCCGGTTACTGCCGATACCGCGGAATCAGTTGTCCTGTTCGTCCTGAGAAGCGAGGAAGGCCTCGGCCGCGGCACCGAGTTCATCGGCGTCGGGCAGGTCGTCGTGGTCAGGACCAGCCAGAATGGAACGATGCGCTGAGGCATCGACCACGTCATCGTAACGCCGTTCCATGTTCTCGATGACGGATTGAATCTCCGGAGACGCGCTAGCCTGTTCGTTGATCTGTTGGATCACGCCGCGGGACGCTTCCCGCAGTTCATCCGTGGGCAGGGTGCGGCCCGTGACCGCGCTCAGGTGCTCGAGAGCAGCCACGGCGGCTTGGGGAAGATATGACTCCGCGAGGTACTGGGGCACGTGCACGGACAACCCCACGTGATCAATTCCAACATCCTGCAGGCGCAGTTCAAGCAGATGGGACGCGGAGGCACTGATTTCGAAGGTTGGCTTGTTCCCTCCCGTGCTGGGAAGCAGGTCCGCGCGCGGGCCATGGGCCGTAACCAGCATGGGCCGGGTATGCGGAACGGGCATCGGGATCCCGCTCACGAGCGCGACCAGGCTGACGTCCAAACGCTGAGCCAGGCCGACCACGGCCTGCGAGAATCGCTCCCACTGGGTATCCGGTTCGGGGCCGGTGAGGAGCAAGAAGTGGCGACCCAATCCGTCCGTGACCACGCGCAGTGTCAGTTCCGGGGCGTCCCACTCCTCGAAGTGGTCTTCCACGAACTTTACGTGCGGGCGGCGGGACCTGTAGTCGTAGAGCTGGTCCAGGTCGAACTGGGCCAGCGACTCGCTGGGCATGGAATCCATGACCACGGCCTCGATCTGGCCGGCCAAATGCCCCGCCTCCACATAGCCGGACAGCGCCACGATCATGGGCAGTCCGCGCAGTCGCCCATCCCCGAGCAACGCCGGGTCACTCCGGTACAGCGCCGTGGGATCCAGCACATCGACCTCCTGCAAGTAAAGGGGTGCGGGCGGCCCTAAAGATAGGACTATCGCCGCGCATTACATCAATCTGTATCAACGTCCGCGTGACCCGCCGGTATTCCCGCAGCGTACTGCGGATTTTTCGGCCCGTGCGGATAGGATCGGTGACGGTTCCCACGTTGCGATCCCCCTGGCGTGGGTAAGTGTCAGTGTTTCCGAACGAAAGGACACCCTAGTGACCACCGTGCAGGACATTGTTGAAATCAGTGATCTGAGCCTGGCCGTCAGTGCCAAGTCTCCCGCCGCTATCTCGGCCGACGCACTCGTCGTGGGCGTTGAATCCTCCGGCAAGACCGTGAACTTGGGTCCTGCCGCCAACTCCAAGCTGAGCCGCTCCCTGTCCCAGCTGGCCGAACTCGCGGGTGCTTCCGGCTCTGCAGATTCCGTCACCGTAGTACCGGCTCCTTCCAACGTCTCCGCCCGCTTGGTCGCGTTCACGGGTCTCGGTAAGGACTCCGCGGACGACGCCGCCGCTCACGCCGAGTCCCTGCGTCAGGCCGCCGGCGCCGCCGTTCGCCAGTTGGCGGGCAAGGCAACCCACGTGGTCGCGGCCCTGCCCACCACGTCCGTGGCGGAAGTGCAGGCCGTGGCCGAGGGCTTGGGCATGGGCGCCTTCAGCTACACCGCCCAGAAGGCACAGTCTCTGGACAAGCAGTCCACCCCGGTGACTTCGGCGACCGTGTGCGTGGCCAAAGATCTTGCCAAGCGCTCGCAGGCAGCAGTAGAACGAGCCGCCCACGTGGTCAAGGCCGTGCGCACAGCCCGCACTCTGGTGGATCTGTCCCCCGACACCGCTAACCCGGAATTCGTCGCGGACTACGCCACCGCCGCAGCGAAGGGCAGCAAGGTCAAGGTCACTGTCCTGGCCGAGAAGGAACTGGTCCGGGGCAATTACGGCGGCCTGCTCGGCGTGGGTCAGGGGTCCGTGAACGGCCCCCGCCTGGTGAAGCTCGAGTGGGCCCCCGCGAAGGCCAAGCGCCACGTTTCATACGTGGGCAAGGGAATCACCTTCGACTCCGGTGGCCTCTCCTTGAAGCCCCCGGCCTCCATGATGACCATGAAGTCGGACATGGCCGGTGCCGCTGCCGTGCTGGCCACGGTCATCGCCGCAGCCGAGCTGAAACTTCCCGTAGCCGTGACCGGGTGGCTCTGCCTGGCCGAAAATCTGCCCTCGGCCACGGCAACCCGCCCCGGTGACGTTCTCACGATGCACTCGGGTCACACCGTGGAGGTCCTCAACACGGATGCCGAAGGTCGCCTGGTTCTGGCCGACGGTCTCTGGGCCGCTGGCCAGGAGGATCCGGACCTGCTCGTGGACATCGCCACTCTCACCGGTGCTCAGATGGTGGCCCTCGGAAACCGCACCGCAGCGGTGATGGGTGACGAGCCCGCTCGCGACATGGTGTCCGAATCCGCTTCCGCTGTTGGCGAAGCCACCTGGGCCATGCCGTTGCCCGAGCACCTGCGTGCTTCTCTGAACTCCAATGTGGCTGACATCAAGAACATGGGAGACAAGTTCGGCGGAATGTTGGTCGCCGGATTGTTCCTGCGTGAGTTCGTCCCGAAGATCAAGGGAAACCGCGTTCCCTGGGCCCACGTGGACATCGCCGGGCCCTCTTTCAACGAGGGCTCCCCCTGGGGGCACACCCCCAAGGAAGGCACCGGCTTCGGTGTTCGCACTCTGCTGAGCGTGGCCGAAAACTACACCTCGTAATCGCACCGCCCGCTTCACCATGTGCGCCACGCGCCGGGGCCTCACGAGGTAGCAATACCTGGCGAGTCCCTGGGCGTGGCGATAAGGTGGGGACAAAACATCCAAGCGTCCGAATGCACCGCAGATCGGTACGACCGGAACGCTAGCAACGTCAATAAACTCGAACCCCGAGGGAGCCAACGTGGCCGACAACCAATACGACATTCTCGTCCTGGGCGGTGGATCCGCAGGATACGCAGCAGCATTGCGTGCAGTTCAGCTGGGTTACTCCGTGGCACTGTTCGAAAAGGAGAAGCTGGGCGGCACCTGCCTGCACTGGGGTTGCATCCCCACCAAGGCGTACCTGCATTCCGCCGAACTGGCCGAGGGCGCTCGGGAGTCGGAGAAATACGGCATCAAGGCCACCTTGGAATCCATTGACATGGGTGCGGTGCGCGACTACAAGAACAAGATCGTGCAGGGCAAGTTCAAGGGACTCACCGGCCTCATGAAAATGCGCAAGATCGAGGTCATTGCCGGTGAAGGCAAATTGACCGGCGCCAACACCGTTGAGGCCAACGGCACCACCTACAACGGCGAGCACATCATCCTGGCCACCGGTTCCTACGCCAAGACCCTGGGCATCGAGATCGGTGGTCGCGTCATGACCTCCACCGAGGCCCTCGAGATCGACTTCGTCCCCAAGTCCGCGATCGTCCTGGGCGGCGGCGTGATCGGTTGCGAGTTCGCCTCCATGTGGCGCTCCTTCGGTGTGGACGTCACCGTGATCGAAGGCCTGCCCCACCTGGTCGCCAACGAAGACCCCTCGATCATCAAGATCGCCGAGCGCGAGTTCAAGAAGCGCGGCATCAAGTACAACCTGGGCACCTTCTTCGACAAGGTCGAGCAGAACGACGACGGCGCCAAGGTCACCCTGGCGGACGGCAAGAAGTTCGAGGCGGACATCGTTCTGGTGGCGGTTGGTCGCGGCCCCAACACCGAGAACATGGGCTTCGAAGAACAGGGCATCCCCATGGATCGCGGCTTCGTGACTCCCAACGAGCGTCTGCACACCGGTGTCGGCAACATCTACGCGATCGGTGACATCGTCCCCGGCGTTCAGTTGGCACACCGCGGTTACCAGCAGGGCCGTTTCGTGGCTGAGGAGATTGCCGGTCTCAATCCGGTGATCGTCGAAGACATCAACATTCCCAAGGTCACCTTCACCGAACCGGAGATCGCGTCCGTGGGCTACTCCCAGCCCAAGGCCGAGGAAAAGTTCGGCAAGGACAACGTGGAGACCTTCGAGTACAACCTTGCCGGTAACGGCAAGAGCTCCATCCTGGGCACGGGCGGCATCATCAAGCTCGTACGCGAGAAGGACGGACCCATCGTAGGTTTCCACGCTATCGGCACCCGCATCAGTGAGCAGATCGGCGAAGGCCAGCTCATGGTGAACTGGGAGGCGTACCCGGAGGACGTTGCCGCGTTCATCCACGCTCACCCCACCCAAAACGAGGCCATCGGTGAAGCTGCCATGGCATTGGCCGGAGCCCCGCTGCACGGCTGATGTCGAGTCGTTGCCCGCCACCCGGCGGGCAACGACGGCTAGCCCACCAACGGGGTGGTCACCCGCCCCGACAACTTGAGAGCATTTCTACGTTTAGAGAGGGACGGACGAGACAATGTCTGAAACCGTTAACCTGCCCGCACTGGGCGAATCAGTCACCGAGGGCACCGTTACTCGTTGGCTCAAGGAAGTTGGCGAAGAGGTAGCCGTTGACGAACCCTTAGTCGAAGTTTCCACCGACAAGGTCGACACCGAGGTTCCCTCCCCCGTTGCGGGCGTCATCGAGAAGATCCTGGTCGACGAGGACGAGGACGTTGAGGTGGGCGCGCCGCTGGTCGTCATCGGCGACGGCTCCGGTTCCGATGACTCTGACGACTCCGGCTCCGGCTCCGAAGAGTCCGACGAGTCTTCTTCTGACGAAGCCGAGCAGGCTGAGGAGCCCGCTGAGGATTCCCAAGAGTCCGAGGAGAAGGAAGAGCCCAAGGAAGCACCGAAGGCCGACACCAAGAAGTCCTCCGGCAACTCCGTGGAGGTCACTCTCCCCGCACTGGGTGAATCCGTCACCGAGGGCACCGTGACCCGCTGGCTCAAGGAAGTCGGCGAGCAGATCGAGGTCGACGAGCCCCTGCTCGAGGTCTCCACCGACAAGGTCGACACTGAGGTTCCCTCCCCCGTGGCAGGCACCCTGCTGGAGATCAAGGTCCAGGAAGACGAAGACGCAGAGGTCGGCCAGGTCCTGGCCATCGTCGGCGACGAATCCGATTCCTCATCCGATGACTCCGGCTCCGACGACTCGGACGACTCCTCCTCCGAGGAAGCATCCGACGAACAGGTCGAGGATGCCGCCACCGAGGCAGACTCGGGCGAGAACACCGAACAGGCCGCCGAGGACAAGGCTCCCGCCAAGAAGGAAGAGCCCAAGAAGGACGACTCGAAGAAGGAAGAGTCCAAGCCTGCTCCCAAGCAGGACGACTCCTCTTCCGAGAAGCCCAAGTCCACCTCCGGCCCCTCTGAGGCTGCCGGCTATGTGACTCCGCTGGTTCGCAAGCTCGCCCGCGAGAAGGGCGTGGATCTCTCGACCCTGTCCGGCACTGGTGTGGGTGGCCGGATCCGCAAGCAGGACGTGTTGGCGGCCGCCGAGGAGTCCTCCAAGGCTTCCGAGTCCAAGGATCAGTCCGTGGACATGGCACCGGCCGTCGCAGGTGGTACCGAGGACAAGTCAGTTGCTCCGGAAGCGGATGCCAAGCGTGGCACCACCGAGAAGGCTCCGCGCATCCGCATGACCATTGCCAAGCGCATGCGCGAGTCCCTGGACGTGTCCGCACAGCTGACCCAGGTCACCGAGGTGGACATGACTCGCGTGGCTCAGCTGCGCACCAAGGCCAAGGATCAGTTCCAGAAGCGCGAGGGTGCCAAGCTCACCTTCCTGCCCTTCTTCGCCAAGGCCGCTGCCGAGGCGCTGCAGGCGCACCCGGTCCTCAACGCGACGTTCAAGGAGTCCGAGAAGGAGATCGTGTACAACGGCTCCGAGGACATTGCGATCGCCGTTGATACCCCGCGCGGCTTGCTGGTTCCGGTCATCAAGAACGCCGGTGACCTGAACCTGGGTGGTTTGTCCAAGCAGATCGCAGAGCTGGGTGCTTCCGCCAAGGATGGCTCCATCTCCCCCGATCAGCTGACCGGTGGCACGTTCACCATCACCAACATCGGTTCCTTCGGCGCATTGTTCGATACACCAATCATCAACCAGCCGCAGGTTGGCATTCTGGGTACGGGCACGATCGTCAAGCGCCCCATGGTGATCACCGACGCGGACGGCAACGACACCATTGCCATCCGTCACATGTGCTACCTGTCGCTGACCTACGATCACCGCTTGGTCGACGGCGCTGACGCCGGTCGCTTCCTCTCCACCATGAAGAAGCGTCTGGAAGAGGGCCACTTCGAGTCAGAGGTGGGTCTCTGAGCGTCGCTCGCTGACGCGTAGCGGTCAACCGTTCGGTTGATTTATTGCCGCCGGGACGTGTTCTGGGTCACCCAGGACGCATCCCGGCGGTTTTGTCCGTGGCGACTCCGATAGGGTCGGAGCATGGACTTCCTCTTCAGCCTCATGTTGTTTTTGCACTTTGTCGGCCTCGCCGTGATCATCGGTACCTGGATCTCCACGATGAAGCGACCCACCGTGTCCGTGGGTCAATTCTGGGCCGCGATCATCATGCTCCTCACCGGTCTCGCCATGGTGGCCCTGCGCGAAATGCAGGACGGTTTCGAGGTCAACCACATGAAGATCGGCATCAAGCTGGTCATTCTGTTGGTGGTGGCCGTGACCGCGTTCATCGGTATGCGCAAGACCAAGCGCGGTGAGCCCGTATCCACCGGTCTGGCTCACTCCGTGGGTGGCCTGGCTTTGATCAACGCCGCCATCGCCGTTTTCTGGTGATCATCCACCCCTGAAAATCTCACTCTGGAGCCCCGCCACGCCTCGCGCGCAGCGGGGCTCCTGTCATTGCCGGAACCGGAGGCGCATCTCTTGCACCTCCTCCAGCGCGCCACTCAACCCTTTCGTTCCACCGGAGTGACATCAACGATGCGCCAGCCGTCGTCGGTCTCCGTCACGGTGAGATGCACAGTTTGTCGAACGGTGGTGCCCTCTCGGTCCACGTGGGCCCGCTCAGGAATTTCCCCGTGCCAGCCGCCCGTCAGGATTTCCGCATAGAACGTGTGCGCTTGCCCATCGGGTGACGTGCCACGGTCGCCCGGAGCCGGTTCGGACCCGCTCACCGGTTCCATGCGGTCCACCTCCATGCTCAACCCGGACAGCGCCGTGTCATCGCCGGCAACGCCGTCTTGGCCTGCGGCGTGGGCAATGGTCGACCGATCACTTTCCGCCAGCCGGGATTCCGGAACATACACCGCTGCCAGCGCTGTACCGTCTCCCGTAGCCAATGCCTGGGCGCGCGAGGCCACGAGCTCACGCGCGGCATTCTCGACAGCCTCCGAGACAACGGGCCCAGGCTTGTCAGACTGCGCCGGCGGCGCTGCGTCCCGACTCTGGTCAGGGGGCGCCACGGCATCTGCGGCTGGACCTCCTGGCTCGGAGTCGTCGTTCTCGACAGTTCTCTGTTCGCTCTCACCCTGTTCGACAGCCACCGTCGAAAATTCTTCACCGGTCAGTTCGGCTATCCCGAACCACGCACAGCCAGTCAGTGCGGTCGCAGCCAAGGCCAGAACCAACGGCCTCTGCCACGGCCGATCAACGGACACGGTTGCTGTCGTGGCGCTCGACCCACGACGCGCCATCGGGCGCCGGGGCCGCCCCAGCTTCACCTCTGTACCGTCCGCTCGAACAATCTGCGGAGACTGAATGCGAGCTACCTTGGGCGCGGTCTTGGCGGTCGGGATAGCAGCGATACCCGCGGCGAGTTCATGAGCTGTTGGCCGCGTCGCCGGTTCGTCACTCAACGCCGCTTCTAACATCAACACCAGGCCCCGAGACGCCGCAGGACACACCAGAGTCAGAGGCACCCGATGAGAATCCGACCCGGGCACCCTCCCCGTGAGTGCCACCCACGCGAGTGTGGCCAAGGCCTTGACGTCGTCCGGCGGAGTTCGCGCAACGCTGCGATCCAGCACCTCTGGCCGGTCATCATGCCCCCAGGAGACCACTGGATCCGCAAGTGCCTGATCATCGCCGGGAGCACTCGACGCGCTCCCCACGGGTAGTCCGTAGCCGTCGACCCACACGCGCTCATCCTTGCCCAGGAGAATCGAGTTCGGGCTCAGAGTGCCGTGCACCCACCCGTGATCATGCAGGGTGCCCAGTCCCGCGGCCACCGCCGTGAGAATCGGAGAGATCTCGGAGGCGGGCACCCGACCGTCCTGCGCAATTCTCTGGGCCAGGGAGATTCCCTCTACGTGGTCCGTGACGAGCGCCTCCACGCTGTCCCCGCTTCCTATGGTGCCCCGCACCGGCACCAGGTTCGGATGAGTGGTACCGGCCCAGTGCTCGGCGACCCGCGCCATCCACACCTGTTGCGGCTGACGTTCCTCCGCGGAGGTACCCGTGGCAAAGGTGACCGTGAACTTTTCCCGGCTCTGCTCTTCCTTCGCGAGCCAGGTCCGCGCCCCTCGCCCCGACCCCAATTGTCCCGCGAGTTCCAAGCCCTCTGTGCGGGCCGCCGCCTGGTCACGGACAGATAGCTCATACGCGTCGTCGGCTTCCTGGGCATAGTCCAGCCCAGATTCGCCAGGTTCCCGTGACACCGGGTCCGAGGCTCCTGGCCGTGCCCCGCGCGGCCGTTGGGCCGCTAGGAGGCGTTGCTGGGCCCGGGTTCGCTTCTCTGGTGCGCTCATGAACACACTGTGCACCCAAATAGACCGGCCCGCTTGAGTTATCCACAGGCCCTCTTAAGGGATAAGCTGAGCGAATGGCTCTGCACTTCGAACGCATGGGGTTCGACCCGAACTTTGTGGACTACCGTTCCTGCCTTCAACTGCAGCAAGAGGTCCACGATCAAATCGTGGCCGGAGAACGCGGCAACACCGTGATGTTGCTCGAACACGACCCCGTATACACTGCCGGTCGCCGCGCTGAGAAGCACGAATACCCTAGGGACGGCACTGAGGTGGTCCCCATCGGTCGTGGCGGAAAAATCACGTACCACGGCCCCGGAATGCTTGTCGGTTACCCCATCATGCGCCTGCCGATCCCCCTGGACGTGGTCAAGGTGGTGCGAGTGCTGGAAGAAATCATCATTGCCGTAGTCAAAGATTTCGGAGTCGAGGCCACCACTGTGGAGGGCAGATCCGGGGCGTGGGTGCCGGCCGATGACCGCGGCCCGGACCGAAAGATCTCCGCCATCGGCGTGCAGGTCTCAAAACGTGTGACCATGCACGGGTTCGCCTTGAACTGCTCCAATGACCTGCGCCCGTTCGGCAAGTTCATCCCGTGCGGTATCACGGACGCCGGCGTGACCTCCATCAGCGAAGAGACGGGGAATCAGATCAACCCCGCCGATGTTGTTGAACGCATGGAACAGGAACTGGCGGCCCGGGAAAAAGACCTCTGTTTCCCTTTCGAGCCCGACTCACCCGCAACACCCCTGACCCTGAACTCTCTGGTCTCCTAAGCTGGGAGACAGTGACTCGCCTGCACCACCGCGTCAGGCACAACCGAGCGCCACAAGCGAGGAGTACGTATGACCATCGCGCCCGAAGGCCGCAAGCTACTGCGCGTGGAACAGCGCAACGCGTCAGTTCCGATCGAGAAGAAGCCCAACTGGCTCAAGAACACCGCCAAGATGGGCCCCCAATTCCAGGAATTGAAGTCCATGGCGCGCGGTCGCGGGCTGCACACGGTGTGCGAGGAAGCCGGTTGTCCCAATATTTACGAGTGCTGGGAAGATCGTGAGGCCACGTTCCTGATCGGCGGCGACACGTGCACCCGCCGTTGCGACTTCTGCGATATCGCCACGGGCAAGCCCGGCATGCTGGATGCTTCCGAGCCCCAGAAGGTCGCCGAATCGGTCCGCGATCTGAACCTGCGCTACGCAACCGTCACTTCGGTGGCCCGTGATGATCTTCTGGACGGCGGTGCCTGGCTTAATGCCGAGACCATTCGCAAGATCCACGAGCTCAACCCTTCGACCGGCGTTGAGATCCTGATCCCGGATTTCAAGGGCCAACCGGATGCGGTCCAGCAGGTCATTGACGCAAAGCCGGAGGTGTTCGCGCACAATCTGGAGACCGTGCCGCGCATCTTCAAGCAGATCCGTCCGGCCTTCTCCTATGAACGTTCCCTCGATGTCCTCACGCAGGGCAAGGAGAACGGCATGATCGTGAAGTCCAACCTGATTCTGGGCATGGGCGAAACGGACGAGGAAGTCTACGAGGCTCTGTGCGATCTGCACGATGCCGGTTGCGACATCATCACCTTGACGCAGTACCTGCGTCCCGGCCCCACGTTCCACCCCATCGACCGCTGGGTCACCCCGCAACAGTTCGTCGACATGTCCAAGCAAGCCGAGGACATCGGCTTCTTGGGCGTGATGGCCGGTCCCATGGTGCGTTCCTCCTACCGCGCCGGCAAGCTGTGGGCGCGCGCCATGAAGAAGATGGGTCGCGAGATCCCCGAGCACCTGTCGCACATCGACGATTCGGGTTCGGCCAGCCAGGAGGCTTCTTCCTTGGTCGCTCGCCTGAGCTGACCACGCACTTCCGGTACGACGACGCCGCCCGGCCGGGCGGCGTCGTCGTCTTGTGCCCTGCGTACCCCCAGAACGACTCAAGGCAACGCGTCAGCGGTTAGAATGGCCGCAATCCCCTACCAGCAATCGCGAGGAACAAAAGTGTCACCTAGCACCTCATCCACAGCCCGTGCTGTCGAGCGCGAACGAAAGCGCGAGGAGAAGCGCAAGCGTAAAGCGGCGAAGGGCCCGGGCATCTTTGCCCAGATGAAGCAAGTCTTCCAGATGACCAAGGAGCGGGAACCGAACATCCTGCTCTGGATGATCCTGCTGGGTCTGGGCGTGCTGCTGGTGTTCCTGCTGATCGGTGTGCTGCTGGGCAACTGGCTCACGTGGTTGCTGATCGGCATTCCGTTCGGCATTCTTGCCGCGGTGATCCTGCTGTCCAGACGAGCCGAGCGTGCCGCGTTCTCACGAATTGACGGTCAGCCCGGTGCCGCGGGTGCAGCACTGTCCACGCTCAAGCGCGGTTGGATCATCGAGGAAGAGCCCGCCGCCATGGACCCCAAGTCCAAGGATCTGCTGTTCCGCGTGGTGGGACGCCCCGGTGTGGTCTTCGTGACCGAAGGCCCCGTGAACCGCGTGGACAAGCTGGTCAAGAAGGAACGCCGCCGCATTGGCCCCGTCATCCAGAACGTGCCGATTCACGTGGTCAAGTCCGGCAACGGCGAGAACCAGGTGCCGTTGAGCAAGCTCGCCAAGCACCTGAAGAAGCTCGACAAGACCCTGACCAAGCAGGAAGTGCACGTGGTGTACAAGCGTTTGAACACGCTGCAGAACCGCCTGCCGATCCCCAAGGGCATTGATCCCATGAAGGCCCGCCCAGACCGCAAGGCCATGCGCGGACGCTGATCCCCCGGAGCGTGAAGGTCAGCGCACCTTCACCAGAATGGTTCCCACTGCCCGATCGTGGAGACCACGCTGATCCTGGTCGTAAATGACCGGGGGGATGACGAGACACAGCAACAACGACCGAATGGCCGCTTTGCCGAAACCGGAGGGGCGGCCATTCATCGTCTGTACCTGTAGTCCCATGACCCAGTGCCCCGGGGTGCGGCCGAAGGCACCCACCATGAGCACGTTGAGGGCGAACAGCACGGCAAGGTTCATGAGCCCGTTCTGGTTCCATTGCGCCAGGAACAGGTTGGCAATCACCATGGCCACGATCCAGTCGAAGCACAGACCGAAAACCCGCGGCACGAACCGTGCCACGGAAGCCGGGCCGTCAATGGGCCTGCCCAGACGTTCGCCCGGATATTCATTGGTGCGCGAAGGCCCGCCTTCGAGCCAGGAGCCAAGATCCTGCCGTGAAATCATGCTCTCAGCCTATCTGCCCTTCCTCTGTTCACTCAGCCATTCCCAGTAGACTGAGTGAGTACCGACCGGTCGGTGTTGTCCGGGATTCCAGGTTGGCCATGCGACCGCGCGCCTACGCACGTGTTACATGGTTGAAACATTGGTGTCACGGACGGGCAATGCCAGGTTCTTAGGATGGACATCAGAACCGAGCGCGGTGGTCACTCCAGGGTGACGCTGTCGCTGATCGGGACGCCCATACAGAAGGAGAACAGGTCCATGTTCCAGTCAGCCGAGGAAGTCCTCGCCTACATCAAGGATGAGGAAGTCGTTTTCGTCGACCTCCGATTCACCGATATGCCGGGTGTGCAGCAGCACTTCAACCTGCCCGCCAAGTCGGTGGACAACGATTTCTTCACCGACGGACAGTTGTTCGACGGTTCCTCCATCCGAGGCTTCCAGGGAATTGCTGAATCGGACATGCAGCTGATTCCGGATCCCACGTCCGCTTTCGTGGATCCCTACCGCGTGGAGAAGACCCTGGTGGTCACCTGCTCCATCGTGAACCCCCGCACCGGCGAGCCTTACCACCGCGATCCCCGCGGCGTGGCCGAGCGCGCCGAGGCTTACCTGAACTCCACCGGCATCGCGGACACCGCGAACTTCGCCTCCGAGGCCGAGTTCTTCGTGTTCGACGACGCTCGCTTCCAGGTTTCCCCGGAGAGCACCTTCTACAAGATCGACTCGGAAGAGGCTCCCTGGAACTCCGGTCGCAAGGAAGAGGGCGGCAACCTGGCCAACAAGACCCACACCAAGGGCGGCTACTTCCCGGTGTCCCCCGTGGACAAGCAGGCTGACCTGCGCGACGCCATGTGCGTTGCCCTGGACGAGGTCGGCTTGTTCGTGGAGCGTTCCCACCACGAGGTGGGCGCAGCCGGCCAGGCAGAGATCAACTACCGTTTCTCCACCCTGACCGCCGCCGCGGATGACCTGCTGAAGTTCAAGTACATCATCAAGAACACCGCGGACATGTTCGGCAAGACCGTGACCTTCATGCCCAAGCCCGTCTACGACGACAACGGCTCCGGTATGCACTGCCACCAATCCCTGTGGAAGGGTGGCGAGCCCCTGTTCTACGACGAGAAGGGCTACGCGGGCCTGTCCGACGTGGCACGTTGGTACATCGGCGGTCTGCTGGAGCACTCCTCCGCAGTGTTGGCGTTCACCAACCCGACCGTCAACTCCTACCGCCGCCTGGTCAAGGGCTACGAGGCACCGGTCAACATGGTGTACTCGCAGGGCAACCGTTCCGCCGGTATTCGTATCCCCATCACGGGCACTAACCCCAAGGCCAAGCGCTTGGAGTTCCGCGCCCCGGACCCCTCCTGCAACCCGTACCTGGCCTTCGCAGCTCAGCTGATGGCCGGTTTGGACGGTATCCGCAACCGCATTGAGCCGGCGGATCCGATCGACAAGGATCTCTACGAGCTTCCCCCCGAGGAGGCCAAGGACATCAAGAAGGCCCCGGGCACCCTCGAGGAAGCGCTGCAGGCCCTCGAGGAGGATCACGAGTTCCTGCTTGCCGGTGATGTCTTCACCGAGGACCTCATCGAGACCTGGATCGAGTACAAGCGTGAGTACGAGCTCAAGCCGCTCTCCCTCGTGCCGCACCCCCTCGAGTTCGAGCTCTACTACGGTGTGTGATCCGCTGATTCAGTGGTGAATTGATCGGGCCCCGACCAACGCACGATGGTCGGGGCTCTTTCGTGTCCTCGTCTTGTGTCGCTCTTTGTTCAACGACGACGCCCGAGCGGCCGAAGGCGGGCGCGCGGATCGTGGCCCTGCGGCGTCGTCGTGAGAGATGCACCCACCCGCAAGCAGGCTTCTAGCGGGTGGTGGTGTGCATGTCCGCTCGGTAGCGGGAGCGGAACAGTCGTTTGGTGGCAGGGTCGAAGAGCCAGAGATACACGCCGAAGGTCAGCGCCACAATCGCAGAGATGACCCGCGCCGAGATGAGGCTCAGGTCCAGATAGGGAAAGACATCCAGCTGGTCGGCCACGGCGTAAATGGTGAAGAACGCAGTGAGGAAGAACAACGTATCCAGCTGCCAGTCACTGCGGATACCGGTGATGGCGAACAGCGGGATCAGCCAGACCACGTACCAGGCCTGGATCATGGGGGCCAACAGCACGAGGGCGGCGAAAGCCCACGCGAGGCGGCGGAAGATCTTGGCGTCTCGGCCCACGAACATGAGCGCCAGAACGACCAGGGCGGACAGCACCGTGCCGATGTTGTGCACCACGTCCATCCAGACCCGCCCGTTGGACGCCAGGGAATCGCCGACAATCATGGCGAGGAAGCCGATCAGTCCAATGGGCGCGTACCAGATGAACACCGTGCCCGGTGTGGACATGGCCGCCACCCAGCCGAAACCGAACCCGTTGATCAGCCCCATGAGGCCCAGCAGAGCCAGGGAGTATGCAAGGGTCAGTGCCCAAATATAGAAACGGCGAGGCCAGGACGCGCTGCGCCCCGCCCAGAGCAAACCGATGAACGGTAGAAATACCAGGGTGATGGGCTTAATACCGATCGACAAAGTGACGAGCGTGGCACCGAGCAATCCACCCTTCCAATTGCGCTGAACAGCCGCGGCATAGATGCCGAACAGCGCGAGGGCCACCATGATCGCGTCGTTGTGGACAGCCGCGATGAAGTTCGTGAGGAACAGCGGGTTCGCCACGGACAACCACAGGGCGCGAGCGGGTTTGACCCCGTGCATCCGTGCCAACCTGGGGATCACCCACATGCAGGCGATCACCGACACCACGCACATCGCGCGGAAAAGCATGACCGAAGCATCGGGGCTCGCATTCGTGACCATCACCACGAGTTGTTCGAGCCACAGGAACACGGGTCCGTAGGGTGGCGGGGATTCGGCCCAGAGTTGGTCCGCACCCAGCTGGAAGAAATTCTCGATGGTCGACACGCCATGCTCGTACGGGTTGAGTCCGCTCTGCATCACGCGGCCCTGGCCGATGTAGGAGTACACGTCGCGGCTGAACAGTGGGACCGTGAAGACCATGGGAATCGACCATGCCGTGATGGCGGCCAGCACCCATTTGCCGCTGCCATCACCCCATTTGTTGAGCTTCTGCCCCAGCCGCAGCCACTCGCGCACCAAGATCATGCTGCCCACGGCCAGGAGCAGGATGGAGAGCACCACTCCCCCGGTTTCATAGCGCATCCAAATAATCAGGGGGTTCTGCCGCAGTGGCGAAATGCTGGCCAACCAGCCCACGCCCAGCGATCCGATCATCACCATGAGAGAGCCAATGGCCCCCATGATCACTGTCCGGAGCGGCGACTGTGAGGTGTAGGCAGATCCCTGGCGAGTGGCCAGAACAGTTCCCGGGTGGGGGTCCGAATTGGAGCGGTCGGCAGCCTTGGGGTTGCTCTTCACAGCCATGCCTCCAGGTTGCCTGTCGCTGAATATTGTGTCTCACCCTACCGACGCCGCCGCGCGGGCAGACCTGCGAAAGGCCCCGGAGCGGCGTCGGCCTGAATCCTATCGCGATGCGCGGGGCGCACGCGCGGCGGCCTCCGGCGCGGTAAGTTAGAGGACGTGTCTATTTCTAATCAGAGAATCGTGTGGATCGACTGCGAGATGACGGGACTGTCCCTGTCCGACGACGCCTTGATCGAGGTGGCGGCGCTCGTGACAGACGATGAGCTGAATGTCCTGGGTAACGGTGTGGACGTGGTCATCAAGCCGACCGAGGCCGCGCTGGAGCAGATGAATGACTTTGTGCGTGACATGCACGTGAAGTCCGGTCTGCTGCCCGAGTTGCCTCAGGGTATGGGGATGGAAGAAGCCGAGGCCGAAGTTCTCGAGTACATCAAGGAATGGGTTCCCGAGCCCCGCAAGGCTCCCCTGGGCGGTAATTCCGTGGGGACGGATAAGACCTTCCTCAGTCGAGACATGCCCAACTTGGTGGACCACCTCCACTACCGCGTGATCGATGTCTCCACCATTAAGGAACTCGCACGCCGCTGGTACCCCCGCGCCTATTTCCAGGCGCCGGAGAAGACCGGCAATCACCGAGCGCTGGGTGATATCGAGGATTCCATCGACGAACTGCGCTACTACCGGCAGATCCTGTTCGCGGCAGAGCCCGGTCCCAGCTCCGACGACGCCCGCAAGGTTGCGGCGTTGATCAACGCTTCCCGGACGCGTTCCGGCAACGCCTGACCGGCGATTTCCACGTCGCGTGCCCGATGCGGAGTTAACGCGAACTTTGCGCTATAGTGGTCGTCGTTGCTCGCGCAGGTGTTCCACCTCGTGACGAGTACATGGTGGGCGTAGCTCAGTTGGCAGAGCGCCTGGTTGTGGTCCAGGAGGTCGCGGGTTCAACCCCCGTCGTTCACCCCAGTTGCTCGAGGTCCAATTTCTTGCCCAAGGAAATCCTTGGCTGGAATTCGGGCCTCGAACTGTTTAACGACTGAGGGCCCCTGTGCGAACAGAGGCCCTCAGTCGTCATCGGTGCCTGAAACGATTCTAGAAGCGGATCGGGATGGGGATACCTCCGCAGCAGCAAACACCTTGCACGCGCGGACGGTCCCTACCGAGCATCATGGCTGCTTGGTAGCACGCCGCGAACTGGATCATGGTGGGTATAACGCCTCTCATGAGCCCGCGTTCGGCGAAGATATTTCGAATCACCCCTGAGCAAGAGTCCTCGCCACGAGCCACGAGATAGGCGCAATTGAATCCCTTGCGCGGTGAGATGTAGCGCTGGTACCCGCGGATGGCAAGATCCACGCCCTTGCGAGGAACGGAAGTAACCCGGCTTAGTGTTGTCATGGCCCAACCCTACCCCTGGACGAATTCTCGACTGGCCGACTCTATGAGCAGGTGTAACCGGGCGGTGTTAACGTGTAGGGGGACGGGCTGTCCTCCATAGCATGGACAAGAGGGAGAATATGAACGGGCTATCTGAGGCGCAGATTTCACGGCGATCGATCGCGAAGGGCGTCGCGTGGGCCACACCCACCGTCATTGCAGTGAGTACGGTCCCTGCGTTCGCTGTGTCGCCGCCGTGCTTATACGAGAAGTGAATATGTCCACCTCGAACGCCACCTCGGGCACTCAGACCTACACCGCGAGAAGCTCCACGGGCAAGACTCTGATGTTCACCGCCACGAGCAGCCTGAGCGGTGCCACGGGAACTCCCGTCAATATGACGAACGGTATGAATGCTCGGCGCGCTACTTCCACGTGCGGCCAATACAGCACAACAATTCAAGTTTCCAAGAAAATGGATTGCTGCTGGCCCAATACGCCACTGGTGCGAACACATGCAGTGCCACCACCACCAACTCGTCTCAAACCGTCATTTTCAGAGTCACCGAGGCCGGCGGCAATCCCGTCGCTGTCCAGGGTGGTTCCATGACGGTTGTGGACATCACCTCGCAAGCAGTCACAGTGACCCCGGCTAACTGGCGTCGCTAGTGGGACCAAGTCACCTTCTCCGAAACAGCCACCCGCACCGGCGGCACGAACTCAGGGTTGAATGCGACTCGCGGAACCACGTTCTACGTCACAGGAAACAACCAAGTCTCGGCAACCACTAAGGTCACCGACAATTTCTTCTTCACGCAATTCCCCACGTCAGTGACCTACGGTCAGCGTGGTTCGTACTACGGTGTGCAGTTCATCCAGCTGAGGAATATCCAGTTCTACGCACCCTGCTGAAGTTTCAGGCGGGGTCTTCGGCATGGTGGTGGACCGCTTCGGCACGGACTGAATGCGCAACATCCAGCCCGCACCGAACGATCAGGAGAATTGGGTCCGGTTACGGCTTGAGCACCACCTTGATGCAGCCGTCGCTCTTTTCCTGGAACATCTTGTAGGCCTCGGCAGCATCCTCCAGGGACACGCGGTGGGTCGCGAAATGATCCAGGCCCAAGGTGTCATCGGGCTCAGAAACGATTGACAGTAGGTCATCGGTCCACTGCTTCACATGGCACTGACCCATGCGCATGGTGATGCCCTTGTCGAACATGGTCATCATGGGCATGGGGTCTGCCATGCCCCCGTAAACACCGGACAGCGATACGGTGCCGCCACGACGGACCGCATTGATCGCCGTGTGCAGGACCTCGAGCCGGTCAATGCCCACGTTCCCGATGGCCGCGCGCCCCAACGCCTTGGGAAGCCTCGCGGCTCCGGCAATAATCTTTTCGGACACGGGGTTTCCGTGCGCTTCCATACCGACAGCATCGACGACGCCGTCAGGCCCCCTACCGTCCGTCATCTCGCGTAGCGTCTCGGCCACGTCCTTCACGGTTCGGCGGTCGACGGTCTCCACGCCCCACGATGTGGCGAGTTCCAGGCGCTCGTCCACAAGGTCCACGCCGATGATGCGTTCCACGCCCATCTGTTTGGCGGAACGAACGGCCATTTGCCCCACCGGTCCCAGGCCGATCACGGCCAGAGTGTCACCGGGGCCTACGTTGGCCCACTTTACTCCCTGCCACGCGGTGGGCAGGATGTCGCTGAGATAGAGGAAACGCTCATCGGAATAGGTCTCGGGAAGTTTGACCGGCCCGAAGTCCGCGTGCGGCACCCGGACCATTTCCGCCTGACCGCCGGGGACAGATCCGTACAAGGACGAGAACCCGAACAGCATGGCGCCCTTGTCCATGGACTTCACCTGAGTGGTCTCACACTGTGCATAGAGTCCGCGATCGCACATCCAGCACTCACCGCAGCCAATGGTGAACGGGACCACCACGCGATCACCCGGTTTGAGATTGGTGACCTGCTCCCCCACCTCTTCCACAATGCCCATGAACTCGTGACCGAGTACATCGCCGGGCGAAAGATATGGGCCCAAAACTCCGTAGAGATGCAGATCCGAGCCACAGATCGCAGTGGACGTAACCGTAGCTTCTGTTGGCGGGCTCGTGTCCCCTCCTCACCTGTTGCCCTACGCGACCGCCAAATTCGGCGCGGTCGGGTTCAGTGAGGGCTTATCCTCAGCCCTCGCGGGGTCCGGAGTCACGGCCACCACAATCGCACCGGGTTTGATGCGCACCGGCTCCCACGAGCGAGCCTTCTTCACCGGCCAATCCGAAAAAGAATTCGCATGGTTCGGCCCCGCGGCTTCATTGCCCTTGCTGTCCATGAACGCGGACCGGGCGGCGCGAATCATTATGGACGGGGTGCTGGCCGGTAAGCCCACGGTACTTGTCGGATGGCTTCCCAAGGTTGCACACCGGGTTCACGGACTTGCACCGGGACTGACCACGCGGGCCATGGGGATCGCCAACCGTTTGCTGCCCGGTGCGCGCTCGGATCAGGCCGGGCTTCGAGAAGGCCGCGATGCGGCGTCGGGTCTGAACTCGAAGGTTGTCCGGGCTCTGACCACCCTGGGTTCCAAGGCTGCGCGGAAGAACAACGAACGGTCCTGATGGCGTGGGCCTACATGCAGAAACCCGGTGCCCTGCAGAATCAGCAGGGCCCCGGGTTCTCTTGGTCCGTCAGCGGGTTGCCGAGGAACCAACGGACTCGGTCTCCGCAGCCCTACCCGGTTTACTCGGCACCAGTTTCAGACCAACTACTGCGGCAATGATGCCCGAAATGAAGATGATCTTCCCGAGCGAAACGCTCTCGGTGCCGGTAGCCATCGCGTAGATCACCGTCAACGCGGCGCCGACGCCGGTCCACACGGCGTACGCGGTTCCAATGGGAATGTGTTTGGCGGCCCAACCGAGTCCCGCCATGCTCACGGCAAGTGCGGCGAAGAACACGATGCTGGGTGCGAGCTCACTCAGGCCGTTGGATTCGCCGAGCGCGGTGGCCCAGACGGCTTCGAAGACGGCGCTGATCAGAAGCACGATCCATGGCATGTCAGCTCACCACCTTCAGACCGATCACGGAGCTGACCAACAGCACGAGCAGGAGCACCCGTGCGGTCGTTGGACTTTCATAGCCCTTCACGAAGCCCCAAATCACGGTGAGCGTTGCACCGATGCCGACCCACACCGCATAGGCGGTGCCCGTGGGCAGTGAGGTCATGGCCCACGCGATGCCAGCCATGCTCAGTGTCATGCTGACAGCAAATATGAGAGTGGGGATTTTACGTTTGAATCCGTGCGAAGCTCCCAGGGCGGCGGCCCAGACGGCTTCGAGCATGCCGGACAGAACAAGCATGATCCACGCCATGACGTGCGTCTTTCTGAGTCAGTCTTGTCGTGGTGCGGGTACTGCTCCCTCGTCCGCGAGCCCTGATGCCGGGCTCCGATTCTGAAAGTAGCAAACGGGGCTACCTTATTTCCAACCAGTCGGCGGTGAGGTACAACTCCATCACCGGTCAGTTCTAGCACCCCGGTTGCGCACCAACACGACTCGGTACAAGACCCCGGCTGCCACCAGCACGACTCCCCCGATGATCGACTCGATCGGCAAGGCGGCCACCACCACCAGGCACAACAGCGCACCGACGATCTGCACCACCGTGGCATACATCCGCGCCTCGCGCCCCTGTGTGTACGCGGAGACGTTCGCCACGAAGTAGTACAGCAGCACTCCGAAGGACGAGAACCCTATCGCCCCGCGCAGATCCATGGTCAGCACCAGCACGATCACCACCGCGCCCAGAACCAGTTCCGCACGGTACGGGACGCTGTGGACGGGATGCACAGCGGACAGCCATGCCGGGAGGTCCCGGTTGCGGGCCATGGCCAGGGTCGTCCGTCCAATTCCGGCAATCAACGCGAGCAACGCTCCCAGTGCCGCTGCGGCCGCACCAATGCGGACGACCACGCTCGTCCACTCCCAGCCGCCGGCCGCAGCAACGTCAGCGAGCGGCGTCGTGGTGGAAGCAAGGTGTGAGGAACCCAGGGTCGAAAGTGAGACCAACGCGATCACCGCGTAGACCGCGAGCGCGCCGAATAAAGCGATGAGGATCGCGCGCGGAATGGTACGGGACGGCTCACGGACTTCCTCACCCATGGTGGCGATCCGCGCATAGCCGGCGAAGGCGAAAAACAGGAGGCCCGCCGATTGGAGGATGCCGTAGAAACCGCTGGGGGCACCGTCGCCCATCAATCGGGACGAATCTACCTCACCAGAAACCAACCCGGCGACCACCACGAGCACGAGGACCACGAGCACGACCGACACGATGATCTTGGTGAGTCCTGCGGTGCGCGTGACACCGAAGTAGTTGACCGCAACTAAGCCTTGATCCACCGATGAGCATGCTGGGCTTGGGTCGCAATTAAAGACGGGATGCCCGTCTGACCGGGAA
>NZ_BAAAQA010000014.1:0-116776 GCF_039531425.1 Kocuria atrinae | reverse complement strand
CACGGCTGGGCAGGCCGAAACCACCCATGACACACCCGAGCCATACACACATTTTGGCCTTTAACCCCCGTGCGCCGTGGCCCGTCGTGGCCAGAAGAGTCCACAGCCCGACGGATGCTCGCATAATCCCGGGCATGGAAAAATCCCCGGTCAGTTGTCCTGACCGAGGATTCTCAATCGAGTTGCGGGGGCAAGATTTGAACTTGCGACCTCTGGGTTATGAGCCCAGCGAGCTACCGAACTGCTCCACCCCGCGGCGATGAGTAAAACTATACGTCCCTCATCCGCACCGTGCAAATCGGCGGTGTCCACCCGGTGAACACACGGTTCTATCCCTCGCGTGGCCCGGTGAAGCGCGTGCCTGAGCATACATCGAAGCAGGTGAGAAAAGGTTTCGACAACGGCCGAGGGCGGCCAACCGTGTGGTTGACCGCCCTCGTTCGCCTCGGAGTGCGACGCTCGTGTGAGCGAGATTACTCGGTGGCGCCGTCCTGCTCCATGGCCTCGTTGAGTGCCTGCTGGAGTCGCTCCTGTGCCTCGCCGTATTCGGCCCAGTTGCCGTCACGGCGAGCCTCATCGGCTTCCTGCATGGCCGTGTTCGCGTTGTCCAGGGCCTCCTGCAGCGACGAGGAACGAGGTTGCGGGGCGGCCCCGGTCTCGGTGGGCGACGGGCTGGGAGATGCGCCGTCCTCCTCGTTACCGGTGGCGCCGCCTTCAGCGCCCTCCTCGCCCTGGGCCTCACGGGCTTCCGCCTCGCTCACGCCCGCACCATTGGCGGTCGTGGCACCGGAGTCGCCGCCGAAGACCTCGTCCAGGGCTTCCTCCAGCGTGGGTGCGAAGCCCACGTTCTCACCGAAACCGACCAGCACACGACGGAGCGTGGGGTAGGCGGCGTCGCCGGAGGACTGCACGTAAACCGGCTGCACGTAGAGCATGCCGCCGCCGGCGGGCAGTGTCAGCAGGTTGCCGTTGATGACCTCGGAGGCACCCTGACGCAGCAGGTTCAGCTCCGTGGAAACGTCAGTGTCAGAGTTGAACACGTTCTGCGCCTGGCCGGGGCCGGGCACCACGGATGAACGCGGCAGCTCGAGCAGACGCAGCTTGCCGTAGTCCTCGGACTTCACGCCGTCCTCACCGGTACCGGCATCAGCATTGGCCGAGAGGTAGCCGTACATCACGTTTCGGGTGTTGCCCGATTCGTTCTGCTGCGGAATGAACGAGGTGGTCAAGGAGAAGTTCGCCTTGTCCTCACCCGGCATGCGCATGGACAGGTAGTACGGCGGCTGAGCGACGTCGCGGTTCTGCTGGGTCGGGTCGTTGGGAACCGACCACACGTCGTCGGACGCGTAGAAGCTGTTCGCTTCGGTCACGTGGTAGCGGTTGAGCAACTCACGCTGGACCTTGAACATGTCTTCCGGGTAGCGCACGTGCGACATCAGATCCGCGGACATGTCCGAGTACGGCTTGATGGTTTCCGGGAACACCTTCTGCCAGGACTTCAGGACGGGGTCCTGATCGTCCCACGCGTACAGCTCCACGGAACCGTCGTAGGCGTTCACGGTGGCCTTGACCGAGTTACGGATGTAGTTCACACGCTCCGGAGGCAACGAGGCCGCTGCGCCCTGGGCCGTCTGGGTGTCCTGCGTTGCGTCCTGCAGGACGGACGGGGTGGAGTACGGGTACGAGGTAGCCGTGGTGTACGCGTCCACGATCCACACGACCTTGTCGTCCACGATCGCCGGGTACGGGTTGCCGTCCACGGTGAGGTACGGCGCTACCTTTTCCACACGCTCGCGCGGGTCGCGGTCGTAGAGGATCTGGGACTCGGGGCGCACAGCGTCCGAGAGCAGCATGTCCGTGGACTGGAACTTGATCGAGTAGGACAGTCGGTTGAACCAGTTGCCCACGCCGGGACCGCCGTTACCGGCGAAAGTGGTCTTGGCGTCGCCAGCGGCGTCGTCGTTGGTCTGGGGGCGATCGAGCTCGAGCGGCTCGTCCTCTTCGGAACCACCGACGATCGAGTACTGCGGAGAGTTCTCACCGAAGTAGATGCGCGGTTCGTAGCTGTCCGAGATCTCACCCGTGGAGGGGATGCCGGCCTGCATGAACTCGGGCTTACCGTCCGCCTGGACCTGGGAACCGTAAGCGGCCACCACACCGTAACCGTGGGTGTAGACCACGGCCTGGTTGTACCAGCCGTCGATCTGGTCCGGATTCAGCTCGCGCGTGGAGATCACGGTGTCCTGAACTTCGCCGTCGATCTCGTAGCGATCCACGTTGAGCATGTCCGGGAACTGGTAGTACGGACGGAACTGCTGCAGCTGAGCGAACGCGGAGGAGACCACGTTGGGGTCCAGCAGACGGATGTTCGAGGTGGTCTCGGTGTCCTCGCGCAACGCACCCTGTTCGGTCTGGGTGGTGGCGTCATAGGGCATGACCTCGGTGTCATCCAGGCCGTACGCCTGCCGGGTCATGTTGATATTGCGCTGGATGTACTCTTTCTCCAGGGCCTGCTCGGTGGGTGTCACCTGGAAGCGCTGGATGGCCCAGGGGTACAGGCCGCCGGCGACCACGGCCACGACCACCAGCATGGCGGCACCGATCAGCGGCAGCTTCCACCGACCGATGAAGCCCGCCACCACAAAGAGAATGGCCACCAGCAACGCTGCAATGGCCAAGATGCCCTTGGTGGGGATGACGGCTTCAACGTCCGTGTAGAGCGCGCCGGTCCACTTACCCGAGTTGGAGGTCAGGGTGGAGTACCGGTCCAGCCAGAAGTTCACGGCCTGCAGAGCCAGGAAAGCTGCGGCAATGGAGCCGAGCTGCACGCGAGCCGCGCGAGTGGAGTCGATACCGCGCTCGTGCAGACGGATACCGCCGTACACGTAGTGCATGAGTAGACCGGCCACGCCGGCCAGCAGCAAAGCGGTCACCAGGAAGCCGAGCACCAAGCGCAGGAACGGCAAGGTGAATACGTAGAAGCTCAGGTCCATGTTGAACTGAGGATCGGTTTGACCGAAAGGTTCCTGGTTGAAGAACAGCGCCACGGTCTGCCACTGGGTGGCGATCGTGGAGGCAGCGAAGAGACCGAAGATCAGCGGCACCGCGATCATCACGATCTTGCGCACGGGGTCCAGTGCCTGCTGGTACTTGCGCATGGTGTCCGTGGCCTGGGCTGCGCCCTGCTTGGGCCGCGACCTGTAGGCCAGCCACAGGCTCAGGAACATCAGGCCGGCCACGATCAGCGCGGACACGATGAACAGGCCGATCACGGTGAGGTTTTGGGTGACGAACACGCGCAGGTATCCGAGCTGGTCGTACCAGAGGATATTGGTGTACACCTGCGTGAAGCCCACAAAAGCGGCGATCAGAACGACCACCGCAATCACTGTGGGGATCAGTGCTCCGCGTTTTCGGCGGCCTCCCGAGGAGGTACTGGATGGACGTGGGGCAGCAGATCCGGCGGTCACTGATTACCTCTGAGCTTCCTGCGCTGATGATAGTGATCTGTCAATTGTTAAAGGTCAAGACTATTCTGCGGGGTGGTCCTTGGACGTGCAATTACACTCCCCGGGGGTGTCATCGAGTGCCGCAACTGGGCAGGCTCGAAACGTTGCCCGCGGCCGCTTGCTCCACCGCGTTGACGGCCTCTCCGAGGGTCTCTACTTCGATCACGTCCATCCCCTCGGGTACGTACCCCCGCACCTCGTTGCAGTTTCCGCTGGGGGCCAGGAAATAGCGGGCGCCCGCCTCAGCCGATCCCTCCAGTTTTTGTCGGATTCCGCCAATGGGGCCGACCTCACTCTGTGGCGTGATGGTTCCGGTGCCCGCCACGTGCTCGGTGCCCACCATGGATCCCGGCGTGAGCTCCTCAATGACACCCAGTGCGAACATCATGCCTGCGCTGGGCCCACCCACTTGCTCGAGTTCGAAATCGACCGTGAACGGGAAGTCGTATTCGGGGGTGAGGTACACGCCCAGTTGCCAACGGCCCGTGTCCTCGCTGCGGGAGAGGTCCACGTGATGGGTCACCGTCTCTTCCCCGCGTTTCACGGTCAGGTCCACACCCTTCTCCCCCGCCTCGTCCAGTCCATCGCGCAACTGGTCCAGCTCGGTGATGGGCTCCGAATTCAGCGCCAGGAGGGTGTCGCCCGGTTCCAGCACACCGTCAGCGGGCGTGTCCGGAATGCTGGCGTGCACCTGAAGAGTGGTCTTGTACGGCTTGTCCAGGTAATCCAGGGCGGCTGCGACCGAGTCCTCCTGCGAGGTCTGCATGGCAGCCGCGTTGGATTCGTCCACTTCCTGCCCCGTGAGAGTGGGGTCGTACACGGCATCTTCCGGGAGCACGGTATCCGTGGGGTCGAACCAGGCCATGAGCACGTTGACCGCGTTCACGCGGCCGGCCGGCCCTCCCTTGACGTACACCGTGGTCAGGTCCAGTTTGCCGTCGCTGGGATAGGTCTGGGCACCCTCGATACTCACGAGTTGATGGTCCTCGTACTCCCCCACCGTGTTAAAGGTGGGGCCCGAGGATTCGACCACGAACGGTGCAGGCAGCACCACACCGGCGATCAACAAGGCCGCGGTGCCCATCAGACCGACCGATTCCAAGGACTGCTTCTTGCGCCATCGCGTCCATCGCGAGCTGCCGCTACTACCGGACACGCACGCTCCTCTCACCCATTGTCAGGACCGTCATAGCGTACTTGCCCCACCTGGGAACCGCGCCTTCGCGACCCGGCCACTCGGTACTGATGCCGACGTCGCTCGGCCGGCCGAGCGACGTCGGCGCCAGTGGAGGCCCCCTCCCTGCGAAACAGGCCGGTCCCTGAGCTGGCAGCGAACTGTGGGGCCGCACCGGTGGTACTCCCGGGGGCCTGCCGATAGGCTTAACGGAATCCATTTTTTCCCACCAGATTGGCGGTACCCATGAGTTCGAACCCTCCTCATGACGAGAACGGCGACAACCCTAAGGATCCGTTCCAGGAGATGTTCGAACGTCTGCTCGGGTCCCAGGGAATGTCGGGTGAGAACATGCCCGGTGGCATGCCCATGAACCCGCAGGCGATGTCCATGATGTTCCAGCAGATCCAGTCGATGATGAGCACCGGTGGAACCGATGAGCCCGTCAACTGGGAGCTGGCGCGCAACCACGCTCGGCAGGTGGCTTCACAGAAGGGCGACCCGTCGGTGACCGGCAAGCAAAAGGGCGCCGTGGATGACGCCATGAAGCTCGCCGAACTGTGGCTCACTCCGCAGACGGCTTTTGCCGAACCCACCACTTTGCCCACCGCATGGTCCCGCGCGGAGTGGATCGAGGCGACCGCTGAGACGTGGAAGGAAATGACCACCCCCGTGGCAGCTTCTGTCTCCAAGGCCATGACCGAGGCGATGACCAAGCAGTTGCCGCCGGAGCTGTCCCAGGCTATGGGCGGAGCGGACCTGTCCGGAATGCTGTCCGGAGCGGGTTCCATGCTGTTCGGTATGCAGCTGGGTCAGGCCGTGGGCGCGCTGTCTTGCGAGGTCGTGTCCTCCACGGACGTGGGTCTGCCCCTGTCCAAGGACCGCTCCGCGTTGGTCCCCTCCAACATTGCCGAGTTCAGTGAAGGCTTGGACCTGCCCGCCTCTGACGTCATGCTGTATCTGGGCATCCGCGAGGCCGCGCACGTGCGCCTGTTCCACGGTGCGCCGTGGCTGCGCGATCATGTGCTGGGTCTGATCACCAAGTTTGCCGCGGGCATCCACATCGACATGGATCGCATTGAGACCATTGCGCAGGATCTGGATCCCATGGATCCCTCCGGCATCCAGGATGCCTTGGCCTCCGGCGTGTTCAGCCCGCAGATGACGCCCGACCAGGAAGCGACTCTGGCCCGTCTCGAGACTATTTTGGCTCTCATCGAGGGTTGGGTCACCCGGGTCACGGTGGCCTCGACGGCCAATATCCCGTCCGCCGCAGCACTCACCGAGATGATGTCCCGGCGCCGCGCCGAGGGCGGACCCGCCGAGCGCACCTTTGGCTCGCTCGTGGGCCTCGAACTGCGCCCGCGCCGCATGCGCGAGGCCACAGCGTTCTGGGAACACATGGAGAACAAGCGTGGCATCGAGGAACGCGATGGGCTCTGGGAGTCGGCCGAGCTGCTGCCCACCAATGAGGACCTCGACGATCCCGAGGGCTTCGAACAGCGCCGCGGTCTGCTGACCGCCAGCGATGACGAGATGGACGCTGCTCTGGCCAAGTTGCTGGCCGGCGGTTACGAGGGCTCCGAGAACGGTGACACTGCCGATTCTCAGGACTCAGGGTCCGAGGGGACCGCTGATTCTGCCGGTACCGAGGGCTCCGCCGACTCCGGTGATGACTCACCGGAGGAGCCCGGAGACTCCCCCAAGGCTTAATCCACGGCTGCCGATCCCTCTCGGGGGTTGGCATCCGCCCAAGCGACGCCGTCCAGGAACTGGGCGGCGTCGTTTGCTTTGGGGTGTTTACGAGCCAAGGACCAGAATCGTTCGTTGTGGTGTGCCTCCAGCAGGTGCACCAGCTCGTGGAGCACCACCGTTTCCAGGACCCAGTCCGGCACCGTGGCCAGTCGGGTGGAGATTCTGATGACGCCGGTGCTGGGTGTGGCCGATCCCCACCTGGTGTTCTGGCGCGAGGACCATTTCACCTCGGTGGGCCGTGCCTGGCCGTCCAGGTAGGTGGCGGAGAGTTCCTGGGCCATATGCCACAGCGCGTCATCCGTACTGCGCCGCTGCGCATTCCGCTGGGCCCGGTCCCGCTTGGCCACAATCTTGGGAACCAGGGTAGTTTTCCACTGCTCCACCTCGCGGCGCGTGGCCGACTGCGGAACGGCCAGAATCACGGTCTCTCCGCTGAAATGGGCGCTCACCGTTTTCTTTCGGCGCGCGCTGCGCTGCACGACCACCTCGGGTAGCTCCAGCGGTGGCTGCGGCTCGGTGTTGCGTGACTGCGTGCTTCGGTGCGAGCGGAACGGGGACATGGTCTGTAGTTCACCACTCCGGGGCGGTCGGTGACCAATCGCGCACTCCCGCCCCACCTCGCGACCACCATGGTCGAACGCTGCCCTCCGAGGACCACGCCCAGCTGCACATCTCGGACGCGGGCCAGGACTTCACTCGAACTGTGGATGACGCCTTTTCTGCTGCTTTGCCACCCGCGAATTGGCAGTCTGTGGGGACCACCCGGTTCTCGAGTCTTGGAGCAGCCCATGACAGCCACGTCCGCCAACTCATCGACCAACTCAGCGGCCCAGTGGTACCCGACCGATCCGTCCCACCCGGACGAAATACACGCGTTGTTCGCCGGTTTGGACCCCGTGGCCGCCACCACGGCCCTGCTCCTGGCAGACGCGGGAGTGTGTCTGATCAACGTCACGGATCCGAGCCCGGTGACTTCAGCCGACACGACCACGGGGCCGTACCCTCCCACCCTCGCGGGTTCGCCGCGGGAATACGCCCTGCGCAAGCTCTTGCGGAACAGATGGCCGCGCTGCGTTCCATTGAGCGCGCCGGAATTGTTCTGCTCCTCGGTCATTCCCTCGGCGGTGATGCTGCGCAGCGCCTCAGTGATCGGCCCCCTGCCGCAGGATCTCACCGTGTTGGAGTTAGCTGCCTCGCCAGATGCACAGCTGCCCACGGTCACCGTGGTCACGGATGGTTCCATGTCACTGACCTGGCCGATCTCGGCCTGGTACCGCCGACCGTGTCGAGAGTGCCTGGTGAACGCCGTTCGAGATGCTCGCAAGTTGTTGCGAGATCAACCGCCTCGAGGAACTGATGCGGTGACCACCCCGCATTCCCCCGCGCTGACCACGCTCACGCGCGTGATCACCGCTTCGGAGATTTCGGTCGAGCTGCTGGGGCAGGCGTTGGATCCACACGACTCGTCTGAATCTGAGCCCCGGGGAGCGATCATTCTTCGCCACGGTCTCCATCGAGCCGCCTTGGCACCCCGAACCGAGTGCCTGTGCGCCTTGGACAGTTGAACTCAGTTATCCGTTTACCTGCGCGCGCGACTGTTCCGCTGAGCCACGTTCGTTGCGGCCGCGGGCAGGATTGCGTCCAGGAACCGCGAGCGCGACCGCGTGGGCCGGCCGCCCGGGGTACGCGACAATGACCAGGAGAGCACCAGGTGCTCGCGGGCGCGGGTGATCCCCACATAGAGGAGTCTGCGTTCCTCGTCCACACCATCGGCTGTATCTGCGAAGGAAATGGGCATCAGCCCCTCGGACAGTCCTGCGAGGAACACGGCATCCCATTCCAGGCCCTTGGCGGAGTGCATCGAGGCCAGTGTCACGCCGTCCATGACCGGCGCTTCTTGGGCCTTGGCCCGCCGTTCCAACTCGTCCGAGAACTGCTGGAGGGTGAACTCTTCGTCTTCTTCCTGCGCGCGGTGGGCCATGGAGTCCGCCAGGGACACCAACGCTGACAGCGACTCCCAGCGAGCGCGGGTGGCGCTGTCCGAGCGGGGCGCGCGGGCCGAGTAACCCAGGGAGCTGAGCATGTCCCTGACCTGTTGCGGAACCTGGACGGGAGCATCCCCCAGGGTCTTGGCGGCGGAACGGATCTGCACGAGTGACTGCCGAATTTCGGGACGGTTGAAGAACCGTTCGGTGCCGCGCAGTTGGAATCCGATGTTCGCGTCCGCAAGTGCGGCCTCAAACGCCTGGGATTGCCCGTTTGTACGGAACAGAACGGCGATTTCCCGGGCGGGAACGCCGTCGTCAATGAGGTCCTGGATGCGCGTGGCGACCCCGGCGGCCTCCGCCTCGTCGTCCGGGTACTCGTTCCAAGACGGTTCGGGACCGGCCGAACGCTGAGAAATTAGTTGCAGCGGGGTGGCCCAGGTTCCGGGGGTGGAGCCTGCGGCGGGGCGGCGGGCGGCTAGCAGCCGGTTGGCGGTGTTCACCACCTGCGGTGTGGAGCGATAGTCACGGATCAGCTCGACCACGCGCGCGTTCGGATGACGGGACGGGAACTCGAGCAAGTGCCGCGAAGTGGCACCGGTGAACGAGTAAATCGTCTGTGAGGCGTCACCCACCACGCACACGTCATCGCGTTGACCAAGCCATGCATTGAGCAACCGCTGCTGCAGCGGTGAAACGTCCTGGTACTCGTCCACCACGAACTGACGGTACTGCGAGTGGACGGCGGCTGCGATCCGCTCGTCCTCCTCCAGGATGCCCACGGTGATGAGCAGGACATCCTCGAAGTCGATCAGATGGCGATCCGCTTTCAGGTCCTCATAGGACTGGTAGAGGCGTTGCATGGTGCGCACGTCGTAGCCCATGGGCATGCTGCGCTTTTCCGCTGCGGCCGCATAAGTGTCAGGGGTGAGCATGGAAACCTTGGCCCATTCGATCTCACCGGCCACGTCACGCAAGGTCGCACGGTCCGTGGTGAGGCGCATCGATTGGGCAGCCTCGGTCAGTAAGCGTGCCTTGTGGTTGACCAGGCCCGGCGGCGGTCCGCCCACGGCCTGCGGCCAGAAGTACTGCAGTTGCCGTAGCGCGGCGGAGTGAAAGGTCCGCGCCTGAACACCGGGCGCACCCAATTGACGTAGTCGCTGCCGCATCTCATTGGCCGCACGCGCGGTGAACGTGAGCGCCAATGTTTTCTGCGGGGTGTAAACACCCGTGGCAATGCCCCACGCAATGCGGTGGGTGATGGCGCGCGTCTTACCCGTGCCCGCTCCGGCCCGGACACAGACCGGGCCTTGCAGCGTGGTGGCCACCACGCGCTGCTCTGGATCCAGCCCGCCCAGGATTCGTTCTTCGGCCGATACATCACTCGCCAATAGCTCAGTTGCCTTCCGGTAGCGGTTCGCCCAGCCAGCTGACGATCAGGGCGTGGGCAATGGAAATCCGGCCCGGCAACACGATCGACTGATCCGCAGCAGCGGCCTTCAACTCCGCTCGGGTGAACCAGCGCAGATCCAGGATCTCCTGGCCATCCGGGGTGAAATCGATGGTCTGCGCGACCGCTCGGAACCCCAACATGAGGGAACGCGGGAACGGCCAGGGTTGAGAACCTTGATAATGCACCGAGCCCACCACAATGCCCGCTTCTTCGAAGATCTCGCGCACCACCGCTTGCTCAGCCGATTCGCCGGGTTCCACGAAACCGGCCAGCGTGGAAAACCGATGACTCGCCCACAGCGAGGACCGTCCCAGCAAAATGCGTTCCTGTTCCGGGTCTTCGTTGCCATCCGTGATTGCCACGATCACGGCGGGGTCGGTGCGGGGAAAATGCAGGGACTGGTCGTTAGGGCATTCGCGCGCCCAACCGGAGCGAATCACCTCGGTCACCGTGCCGCAGCGCGGGCATCGAGGGTGATCGCGGTGCCACAGCGCCACGGCTTGGGCAGTGACTAGAAGGGAGGTCTCCTCGGGCTCGAGCTCGGTGCCGAGTACGCGCAGACCCGCCCGCGTGATGTGCTCCTGGCCCGGCAGATCTGCACCGGCCGGGAAGCTTCGCAGCACCACGGGTGACCCATCCCCGCGCAGCCTGCCCAGGTATACGTCCGGGTGGGCCGGATCCTGACTGGCTGCGGGTGCTCTGTCGTAGGAGTCGAGGACCAGGTGCCCGTCACGCACGGGTGCCTCACCGCCCACCATGAGGAGCACGCGCGCGGTGGGATCCGTGGCTGCGGCTGCGCGCAGGTCGCTGTGCTCGCGGTCTACGGCATCACGGTCGAAAGACGACGCCGCGAACGGCAGGTCTGCGGGGTTCAGGCCGGGCACGGACCGGTCATGCGTCCAGGTAATGGGCTCGGAAGAAGTCACCCGTCCACTGTAGTCCGCACTCCCCGGGAGGTTGCAGGTGGCTGTGGGTAACCGTTGTGCCCGTGCTCAGCACACTGCCGGTAGTGTGGACGAGGTGAGAACGACCCCCGAATTGCTCGCAGCCATTGCCGCCGCCGCCGTACCCGGTATCGCCCCGGTAGCGACCGGTCCTTCTCCCGACGACAACTCGGATTTCCGCTCGTGCGTGGTCAAGGACGCGCAGAACAAGCGGTGGCGGGTTCGCAGTCCGCTCAACGCGGAAGCCAGTATCCGGCTCGAAACGGAGCATCTGGTGCTCGGCGCGTTCACGCCGTCGGTGCGTGCCCACCTCCCGTTCCATTTGCCCAGCGTGGTCGGGTCGGTCGAGCAATCGGGACTGCGCACCTTCGTGTACTCACACCTGCCCGGCACCACCCTCACCCTCGCGGAAATGACCCGCCAGAACGAGAACCCCGTGGCCCCATCACGCGCCCCCGCCCCCAGCTCGGAGCCCCGCGCTCCCCTGGCCGTACAGGTCGGTCGGGCTCTGGCGGCCATCCATTCGTTACCCAGGGCCCTGGTCATGGACGCCGATCTGCCCGCTTACAGCGCCGAACAATGTCGCAGCCGAATGCTCCACGATCTTGACCGGGCCGCCGCGACCGGGCGGATTCCCGGCCAACTACTGCGCCGCTGGGAACATGCCCTGGAGGACACCACCCTGTGGCGGTTCTCGACTCGCGTGGTGCACGGTGACCTGCATGAGGACAACGTGATCGTGCACGAAGGTGCCCTGGGCGCCCTGACCGGGTGGAGCGACCTACACGTGGGCGACCCCGCCGTTGACTTTGCGTGGCTCGTGGGCATGACCGACTCGGATTTCGCGGACACCGCCCTGGAGGCCTACTCAGTGGCCGCGGTTCAACCGCCCGATCGTCATTTGTTACGGCGAGCCCACTTGGCCGCGGAGTTCGCCTTGGCCGAATGGCTCGTGCGCGGCGTGGACCGCGGTATCGAGTCCATGGTCAAGGACGCCGAACGGATGCTCAACACCCTGACATTGGACGTGGAACGCACTGGCTCACCGGCCCCCGGGGTGATTCCCGAGCCGCCCGCGGTTGAACCGGATGAGCCGTCACGTGTCGAACCGGATTCACCCGTGCAGGCCTCGGGGTCCACGGCTGCCCGTCGGGACCAATAGACATTGTGCCGGGGAGAGCAGTCCTCTAGCTGATGCCGCCTGTCAACGATTCGTAGAGTGGTTGACGAAACGTAAAGCCCTCGCCATCCTTGCATCATGGAGCAACAACCGACACGGACCCATGGCCACCTGTCGCAATCTGCGCAACGGGCGCGCGACAGGACCCCCGTAGGCGTGGCTCGTACAGAAGGATGGCTCCTATTAGCCATGGCGGCTGGGGCCGCAGCTCTCCTGGCTGTGTCGTTTCAGGCTCATTCATGGGAATGGGGCGGCCTCATACGACTTCTTTCGCAGATCGCGTTCCTGATTTTACTATTCGTTGTGATCAGCCGAATTGCCGCGGCAAGAGGCGTTCACCCAGTCGGGCATCGACTCCGCTTACTTGGGGCGGGAGTTTTTTCCACGGTGGTTGCCATGATCGCCGGTTGGTTCTGGACTGTCCCGCAGACCCATGACACGTCCTGGGTCGTTACGACCGCCGTGGCGGTGATCGCTGTCGTTCCACTTCTTCTGATAGGCGGGCAGCTCGTTATGAGGGGAAGTAGATGAACTTTGCCGAAGCACGAGAGTGTCTGAGTGATGTCATCCACTCTCCGGTTCGTCTGTCTCTCGTTGCGGCACTGAATTCCGTGGATTCTGCCGACTACCAGACTCTGCGCGAGGTGATCGGGGTGAGTTATTCACTCCTGTCCAAACACGCCGGGATCCTCGAGGACTCCGGTTACATCTTCATCACCAAGGAGTTCGACGGCCGGACACCGGTCACTCGGATGGGCCTGACCCGTGATGGACGAATCGCGTTCACCCGGTATCTCGATGCCCTGGACCGGCTCATGCGAGGGGTCACTTGACTGGGCCCGGGCACTCAGCCGCGCACCTGGTACATCGACTCGACAATGGCCTCCAGTTCTTTCTCGGTCGCCAGGTCGTGTGGGCGGACTTCCCTGTCCTCGGTCACGTAGTAGAACGCTGCCGAGACGTCCGTGAGGTCCAGTCCGTGCAATCGTGCGAACGCCAACCGGTACAGCGCGAGCTGCCCTGATTTGCGACGCAGGTCCTTGCCGTGAGGGACTCGCCCCGTCTTCCAGTCGATGAGGTCCCAGCCGCCCGAGTCCGTGCGAAATACGGCGTCGATCCGGCCGCGCACTGTCACCGAGCCGACGGGGGTCTCAACCGGTAGCTCGATTGCGTAGGGCTGGCGATTGGCCCATTGGCTCTGGCGGAACGTTTCGGCGAGCGCGGGCAGGTCGAGTTCCTCGTCCACGTAATCATCTGCACCCGGCAGCTCATCCATGTCGAAGATGGCCGAGTCACCGAAGAAGTTCTCGACCCACGTGTGGAATGTGGTTCCGGCGCGCGCGGCAGAACCGGGCCGTGCGGGCATCGGACGGCGCAAGCCCATGATGAAGGCCTCCGGGTTGGTGTCCATGGCCACGAGCGCGGATGCGGACACGTGCGAGGGCATGTGCACGGTATTACGTTGTTCCACGGCATCGCGTTTGGCGATCAACAATTCCGCTTCCCGCCTCCACCGTTTGACGGTCTCACCGTGTTCCCCCGCTTCGAGCTGTTCGGCGGTGAGCTCGCGGGTGCTGTCGAAGCCACCGTCTTGCACCGCCCGGGCCGCGCGGTCCACGCGTTCCCGCCGACCGCTGTGCACCGGGGTCGAAACTGTGACCTTCTCCTGGCCGTCCACGGACCGCTCTTTTCGGATGATCTCCGGTCCTTCAAGGGGATCGTAGGGCCACAGAGCACTCAGGACGGTGTCCGCCTGAGGATTGTCCGTGCCCGGTTCGACCTCCGCCCACTCCTCCAGTTCGATGCCCGGGTGGGATTCCTCCGTCATTGCGCGCACTTCCGCCAGGAAGACCGACGGGTCGTGGGCGGTTTTCGCGGTGCCTCGGAACACGGAGCACGAGAGCTCCAGAAGTGTTTTGGCGCGTGTGCACGCCACGTATGCCAGACGGCGCTCTTCGGCCTCATCATGAAGGCCGGCTTCTTCCAAGAAGATGTCGAAAGATTCCTTGAGCGTTTCCACGTCCGTGGGATCCGCATTCCACTGCGGTAGTTGCTGAGCATCGCCGCGCAGGGGCCAGGGTAGTTTCGCGGCGTCCCCGGTCCAGGCCGACTTCCGTTTGGACGGGAAGTCCCCCTGGTTCATGCCCGGGACATAAACGTGGTCCCATTCCAGTCCCTTGGCCGCGTGCACTGTGAGCAGCTGAACGGCGTCGTGCCGGGTCTCCTCGGGCGGCAGTTCCAGTCCGTTCTCCTCATGGGCGGCGGCTTCGAGCCACGCAAGGAACGTCGCGACGTCGTGTGTTCGAGTGCTCGCGCTGAACTGAACCGCCTGGTCATAAAAGCTGTCCACGTTCTTACGCGCCTGAGCCGGGGTCATACCGGGGCTCGCAGCGAGCTCCACGTCCAGACCGAGAGTGGTCTCCGCCTCGTGGATGACTGACGTGAGTTCGTCGCCGAGCACCGATCGCAGGCTCCTGAGCTCTGCCTGCAATTTCTGCATTCGCCCCAAAGCTTGGGGGCTGATGGAGCGACCGCGACGTGACACCCACGTTTCTGACGGCAACGTCTCAATCGCTTCGATCAGACTGGAGCGATCCACGATGTCGCCCTCGACCACGCTCTCATCCGGCTCCTCCGCGGGTTCCTCGGCCAGTTCTTCAGCGGAGAGTTCGGTACGTTGAGCAACAGCGGCTCGCGAGCGGAGTTGTTCAAGATGACCCGCCCAATCCCCCAGCGCCGCGAGATCCTTGGGCCCGATCCGCCAGCGCGAACCGGCCAGCAGACGCGCCAAAGCATCCGAACGACCGGGGTCGGTCAAGACGTAGAGGGTGGCAACAATGTCTGCAACCTCCGGTGTGCTGAGCAACCCGCCGAGTCCGACCACTTCGTAGGGCACGTCCAGCGCTTCGAGTTCCAGACGGATCGGTTCGAACTGCGCCCGTTTTCGGCACAGCACGGCCATCGTGGGCATGTCGTCAAGAGCTTGCCCTTCATGGGCGCGCCGCTGTTCCGCAATGGCCTGGGCAGTGGCCTGCGCTTCCTCCGAATCCGTGACGTACCGCTTGACCCGAACGGTTCCGACCGAGGCGTTGGGCGAGGGGTCGAGCGGAGGCACCTCCACGGTGGACGCGGAACGATTCCACGGTGGTGGCGTGCGAAGGGGCGCCGCAATCCGGTTGGCCGCGTCCAGGCCTGACTGACAGTTCCGCCAGGCGACCGTGAGGAAACTGGTATCGGCAAAAGCCGCGGGCTCCCCGGACTCTCCATTGCTGCGAGGGAAGTTCTCGACAAAGCTGAACAGCTGTCCCGCAGAAGCCCCCCGAAACCCGTAAATGGATTGTTGCGGATCGCCCACGGCCATGACGCAGTGACCGTCTCCGAACAGCCCCGAGAACAACTTGAGCTGGGCGTGGGACGTGTCCTGGAACTCGTCCAGCAGCACCACCTTGAACCGATCACGTTCGGTGGCACACGCGCGAGGATCCACCCGCACGATCTCTGCCGCGAGCGCCAGCAGGTCGCCGTAGTCCAACGCTGATTCAATGGTCTTGACGCGTTGGAATCGTTCCACCAATTGAGCCAGGAGCTCCGTGGTTTCCAGACGTTTGAGAGCGTCCTGGATGGGCTTTCCGACACTTTTCTTCTTGCCGACGGGCGGGACGTCCGCACAGCTCAACCGGAAGCGATGGGCCCACTCACCCACTCGCTTCGGCGCGACCAGGTGCTCGGAAGACTCCGAGGCCAGACTCATCATCCCGCTCGTGAGCGTTGAGACGGCGGGCATGCTCTCGGGAAGAGGCCCGTCCCAGCTCTCCACCAGACGGTGTGCCAATTGCCACGCTTGAGCCTGCCCCATGAGCACCGTGTCCGCTTCGACGCCCAATCGGAGCCCGTAGCTGCGCACGAGTGAATTCGCGTAGGAGTGGTAGGTGCTCACGGTGGGTTCCTGGGGCACCGCGGGATCTTCGGTGGCGCCCGGTTCGGGTGCCAGGGGCGACAGGTCCGGGGCGCTGGTCAGCTGGGCCTGAGCGCCCAACAGTCCGGCTCGGCGCAATCCCCGAAGTTTGGTCTGAATACGCTCGGCCAACTCACCGGCGGCCTTGCGTGTGAAGGTCACGCCCAAAATCTGTTCCGGTTCCACGAGCTGGTTCGCCACCAACCACGCCACCCGATCGGACATCGTGGTGGTCTTGCCGGACCCCGCGCCGGCCACCACGAGCCGCGGTGTCAACGGCGCGGAAATGACCTCCGCCTGCTGCTGGGTGGGAGGGTAGTCACCCAGCGCCTCGGCAATGTCGAACGGAGAGTACTGGGGGGTGGTCATCGTTCACTCACCTGTCGACCTTCTGCACATAACGGACACACCCAGGGCAGGGTGCATCGCAAACCAAAATTGGACCCGTGTTCGGAGTCGTGCCGTGCCTCGAATCGCGTTCCGGAGACCAGATCCGCTGCACGGGTAATGAGCTCCCTGGCCCAGAGGTGTTCCGGGTCAAGGGGTTGCTGGTGTTGGGTTCCCACCTTTTTCGTGCTGGTGCCGAGCTGGACCAGCAGCGCGCCACCGGGTTGGGTGATCACGGTCCCCTGTGGCAGCTCGATGGGCTCAGAACCGGCCTGGCGGACGGCCATGTCCGGATCTTCGCCCGCGGCCACGGCTTGTTCCCTGAGCTCGACTTCGCGCCGCATCTGCTCACCCGCGCCGGCCTGCAGGGCCACTTGATAGGCACCCAGTTGTGGGTGGTTCTCAATTTTCTTGCCTGCCGGTTGGGACTTGCCCGTCTTGAGGTCGACCACCACGTGGTGACCGTCCCCGTCGACCTCGAGCCGGTCGACACGGCCGCGCAGTAGGGCGTCCCGGGCTTCTCCTCGCACGAGCACGTGAAAGCTCCCCTCGACCCCCACCAGCTCGCGTCCGTCATCCTTGCGGGCATTGATCACATACTCCGCGAATTTGCGCAGCATGGTCTCCGCGCGCTCCCGCTCGGTTTCCGTGATCCATCCCGGCGGCATGCCCAGGCTGGGCCACCGGCGTCGTAACTCTGCGATCAGTTCGGTACTGGGCGCGTCCGGCATGGTTTCGGCGATGTCGTGCACGAGGGTTCCCAGACTGCGGCTGAAGTCGGTGACTTCCTCCGCCTTGGCCTCGCTGACGAACCAGTCCAGTGGCGAACGGTGAATCGTTTCGATCTTCGACGGTGACACCGGGATGGGTGCCTCCGGGGTAAACAACGGCTCATCGCTGCTCAGCGGCGCCCAACCCCACCATTCGTGCGGCTCCGCCCCGCGAACGGGCTCGGGGAGGGAACTGAACTCCCGCAGCAATCGCGCTGCTGCCTCACCGAGTTCGGGGGCTTCCTCGCAATCGAAGACGGCACGCCGCAACGATCCCGTCAGCTGTCGCAGGGTGAGAGGCACGGGTGCATCCAGATGCTCCACCTCGACACCGGAGTCCTCCCCACCCCAACCTGAGGCGACCAGGTCCAAAAGTTCGGACGGTTGCTCATCCTGGTTGGAGACCGCGGAGACCACCAGTGAAGAACTCGCGCGCGAGACCGCCGTGGCGAACTGACGCAGTTCATCGAATCTCACCTGCCGCAGCCGATCGAGCGGGCCGATGCGCGCCGCTTGCTCCACGCCGAAGTCCAAGGCATCGGTCAGCACATCGGTGCCGAGCAGCTGGCCGCGCAGAGTGGTGTTGGGCCACACACCCTGTTGCACCCCGGCCACCACCACATGAGCCCACTGCCGCCCCGCGGCGCCGGCCGGTGTCAGGATCGACACGTTGTCCTCTGCCGGAGCACGCGCCGCCAACGTATCCATGGGCAGTTCCTGGTGCTCCATGTAATCCATGAAGGCCTGCGCCGTGGCACCGGGAACCTGGTCCACGAAGCGTTCGGCGGACTCGAAAAGACCGACTACCGCATCCAGATCGCGATCGGCTCGCACCGAGTCAGCCCCACCCGAAATGGCTCGACGCCGCCATACCTCCGCGACACCCGACGCGTCCCACAACGCCCACAGCACTGATTCCGCAGTGGCGCCGGGAGCCGCCAATGCCTCTTGACCCGCCTGCAGCATGTCGGCGATCCGATGAGCCGGTCCGGAACGGACTCCGGCCGCCTCGAGTAACACACCGTCCGTCAGCGCCTCGACCAGCAAAGCATCACTCGTACGCCCGCCACCGGTGCTGAGCTCATAGACACGCAGCCGCTGCCTGAGACGCCGCACATCCATGGGAGACGCACCGCCCAAGCGGGAGGTCAGCAAAGCAACCGCGGCCTCCGCCGTGAGCAACCGAGGTTGTTCGTGCTCGGTCTCATCCTGGTCGGGTAGAGCCGCATCCGGTTCGATGGGCTGCCCCTGAGAATCCAACAGGAGCCGCAGCGCGTTGAGTAGCGGGATCACGGCCGGTTCCTCGCGCAGCGGCGTTTCGGCCGCGGACGAGGTTGTGGGTACCCCCAAGGACGCCAGTTGACGGGTCAGCGACGACAATTGCGAACCACTGCGCACAATCACGGCCATCTCGCGGTATGGCACGCCTTCCAGAACGTGGAGGCGCAAGAAGTGGTCTGCGCACCAGCGTGCCTGGGCCGTGGGTGAGTCGAAGACCACGGCCCGGACCGAACCAGGATTCTCCGGGGAGGACTCGGGCGCCCGGTTGCTTCTGGCCCCGGCCACCACCGAGATGGCGCGAGCCACACGCTGCCACGCACGATTGACGTGTGCAGGCAGACGATGAGAGCACTCCAGGGGCAGCCGGCGCAGTGGATGGCGGTCCGTACTGACCCGGTCCTGGAGGGTGCGCAACAGATCGGGGCGGGCACCGCGGAATCCTTGCACCGTGGTGTCCGGGTTGGCGGTGTAGATCGCATCCGCTCCGCGGGTCAGCACACTGATCAGCCGGTAGACGGACGGTGTGGCCTCCTGGAGATCATCCACCAGTACCACGGCAAGGCGATCGCGTTCCTCGTGGAGGAATGCGGCGTTCTCCTCCAGCACCCGTGCGGCACGGTCAACGAGTTCGGACGGGTCGAAAGCATTGGGCATGCGCAGGGCTCGTACCTGCTGGTACTCGGCGCGAAAGGCCGAGGCCGTGCGCCATTCCGGGTGGTTCAACGGTTCCGCCCACTGAGCCAACCGTTCCGGCGGCATGCGGTATTCGTTCATACGGTCGAAAAGTTCGCGTAGTTGTCCCCTGAAGCCCCGGGTCTGCAATGCGCGGTCCAAGTCAGCCGGCCACACAATTCCCGTTCCGTGTCCCGCGGTGCGTCCGCGCATCATGTCCGCGATGAACGCGTCCTGTTCAGGCCCGGACAACAACACCGGGGGCTCAGCAACCCCCGGGAGCAGACCCTGCGCGTGAGCACGGCGCAACAGGTCGAAAGCGTAGGCCTGCCAGGCCCGCACGAGCGGCGTACTGATGGTGGCAGCGGCACGCTCACTGATCGCATCTCGCAGTTCGGAGGCCTGCGTCCGCGAGGGAGCAAGCACCAGCATCGATTGGGGATCCGCCCCCGAGGCCAAGCGACGCACCACGAATTCCACGACCGTGCTCGTACGACCCGTTCCCGGTGCGCCCAACACCAGCACCGGACCGTGCCCCGGTTCCAGTTCGATCACGGCCCGTTGCTGGGCATCCGGCGTGAACGTCCGGCCGCTCCCCGTCACGGTGCGCGGTGGAAGGATCCGCCAGGGGGTCTCATGCTGCGTCTGCATGGTCCCATCACATCACGCCCGGCGGACACGCATAACGACACTGTCGGGCACACCCGGTAGCGTGATCACCATGCCTTCCCCGCAGCAGCACTCTCCGCAAGATCAGCCGGCCCTCTTCGACGTTCCCGAGCCTCCCCAGCCCGCAGAGGCCCAAAAATCCACCGAAGATCCCGCGCAGGACACGCTCTTCGACGTCGCCCCGCGCCCGGGCAACACGCCGCCGACGCCGCCCACCGAACCCGCCGCTGCGCCCGCGCCGATGGCCCCCGCGACGCCCTGGACCGAACTCCCCAGGGCGTGCTTCGACTTGGAAACCACCGGCCGCGATCCCCAGACAGCCCGCATCGTCACGGCATCCGTAGTGCTCGTTGCCCCGGATGGCACGGTGCTCAAGGGATGGGAATGGCTTGCCGATCCCGGGGTGGAAATCCCGGAGGCCGCCGCCGCGGTCCACGGAATCACCACCGAGAAGGCACGTGCAGAGGGACAGGCCGCGAGCGACGTCGTCACCGAATTAACCACCGTGCTGAGCGAACTGTGGGCGGACAACACGCCCGTGCTCGCGTTCAACGCCGCTTACGATCTGACCGTGCTGGCCAGAGAGTGCGAGCGCCACGACATTCCCGGAACCCAGCCGTTCCCCGTGCTCGATCCGTTCATCCTGAATAAGCAGGTTCACCGGTTCCGCAAGGGCAAACGCACGCTGGGCGCACTGTGTGAGGAGTACGGCGTGGTCCTGGACGCCGCGCACACCTCCGCCGCGGATGCCCTGGCCACCGAACGATTGGCCGCCGCCATGGCCGAGAAATTCACCGAGCTGCAGGCCACGGCGAGCGAACTGCACCACGCCCAGATCGGGTGGGCCGCGGAGCAAGCGGCCTCGTTGCAGGAATACTTCCGACGCCGCGACCCGGATGCCGTGGTGGACGGCACCTGGCCGGTCCATCCACGCGGCTGACCAGCGTCACACCGGTCACACACAACGACGGCGCCGTGCCCCGGCAAAGGGGCGCGGCGCCGTCGGCGTTGGTGCGTGAATCAGCCCTGCTCGGGCTGTGCCTCCGCCGCGGCCTGAGCGGCTGTGGGCAGTGCGGAGATGATCCGGTCCATGGCCGAGTCGTCGTGGGCCGCGGACAGGAACCAGGCCTCAAAGACCGAGGGCGGCAGGTACACACCCGCGTCCAGCATCGCGTGGAAGAACGGGGTGTACCGGAAGGTCTCCTGCGCCTTGGCATCCGCGTAATTGTGCACGCCGGTGTCCCGGGTGCCGAACGCTATGGAGAAGAGGTTGCCCGCCTCCTGGATCGAGTAGTTCACGCCCGCGGTGTCCAGTGCCGAACGCACGGCGTCGCGCAGCTGCTCGGAGCGGCGATCGATCGTCTGGTAGGCGATGCGATCGGCGCACTTGAGGGTGGCCAGACCGGCCGCCATCGCGATCGGGTTACCGGACAACGTGCCCGCCTGGTAGACCGGGCCGGTCGGCGCCAAGTAATTCATGACGTCCGAGCGACCACCGAGCGCTGCGGTGGGCAGGCCACCGCCGATCACCTTGCCGAACGTGAACAGGTCGGGGGTCCAACCGCCCTCGGCCTCGTTGCTCAGGCCCCAGTAGCCGGCCTCGTGCACGCGGAATCCGGTCAGCACCTCGTCCAGGATCATGAGCGCACCCTGTTCCTGGGTCACGCGGCGAATCTCGGCGTTGAAGTTGTTCTCCGGGGTCACCACGCCCATGTTGCACGGCGCTGCCTCCGTGATCACGGCTGCGATCTCGCCCGGGTGATCCGCGAAGGCCTGTTCCAGGGCGGCAACATCGTTGTACGGCAACACTAGGGTCTGGGACGACGTCGCTTCGGTCACGCCCGCCGAGCCCGGCAGTGCCAGGGTGGCCACGCCGGAGCCGGCCTCGGCCAACAGCGAGTCCACGTGGCCGTGGTAGCAACCGGCGAACTTGATGACCAGGTCGCGGCCGGTGAAGCCACGGGCCAAGCGCAATGCCGTCATGGTGGCCTCGGTACCGGTGGAGACCATGCGGATCTCGTCCACCGGTGCCACCCGGTCGACCAGCAACTCAGCCAGTTCGGTTTCGCCCCGGGTCGTCGCTCCGAAGGAGAGACCGCGTTCCACGGCCTCGTGCACGGATTCCAGCACCACCGGGTGCGCGTGGCCCAACAACGCCGGACCCCATGAACCCACGAGGTCCACGTATTCGCGGCCGTCCACGTCGGTCAGGTACGGACCCTTGGCTGCGGAGATGAACGGCGGAGTGCCGCCCACGGAATTGAAGGCACGCACCGGGGAGTTCACACCACCGGGCATCACGCGCTGAGCGCGGTCGAACAGTTCTTGGGAGACACTCATGAGATCACTTGGTTCCTTCCACCGGGGATCTCCCCGGTCGTGTGAGCCGCGGCCGGTTGGGGGTGAGCGCGGCGGCAGTCTAATTTAGTTCCCGTTGTCCTGGCGGTACCAGCGCGCCAGTTCGGCGGCGTAGTACGTCAAAATTGAATTGGCTCCCGCGCGCTTGATGGACAGCACGGACTCCTTGACCGCGGCATCGCGGTCGATCCAGCCGTTACCCGCTGCGGCCTCAATCATCGCGTACTCGCCGGAAATCTGGTAAGCGGAGACCGGTACCGGTGACACCTCGGCCACGTCGCGCAGAATGTCCAGGTAGCTCATGGCCGGTTTGACCATGACCATGTCCGCGCCCTCGTCCAGATCCAGCTGCAGCTCGTGCAGTGCCTCGCGACGGTTGGAGGGGTCCATTTGGTACGTCTTCCGATCACCGGTGAGCGCGGAGTCCACGGCCTCGCGGAACGGACCGTAGAACGCCGAGTTGTACTTGGCCGAGTACGCCAGCACGGAAACGTCCTGGTATCCGGCGGAATCCAGCGCCGCGCGGATCACGCCCACCTGGCCGTCCATCATTCCGGACGGGCCCACCATGTGCGCACCCGCCTGAGCCTGGGCCACACCCATTTCGGCGTAGATCCGCAGCGTCTCGTCGTTGTCGACCACGCCGTCATCGTCCAGCACGCCACAGTGACCGTGGTCGGTGAACTCGTCCAGGCACAGGTCGGACATGACCACAATGTCATCGCCCACCTCCGCGCGGACCTGGGCAATGGCGTGGTTCAGGATCCCGTCCGCGTCGAGCGAGGCGGATCCCACGGCGTCGCGGGTTTCCGGGATGCCGAACAGCATGATGCCGCCCAGTCCCAGTTCCACGGCTTCTGCTGCGGCCTGCTTGAGCGAATCCACGGTGTGTTGGACCACCCCGGGCATGGACTGGATCTCCACGGGCTTGGAGATGCCTTCTTTCACGAACGCCGGCAGGATCAATTCCGCCGGGTGCACGCGGTTCTCCGCGGCAAAGCGGCGCATGGCCGGATTGGTGCGGAGCCGGCGCGGGCGCGACACCAAGTCGTACAGCGGTGCGTGTGAGCTCACGATGATTTCTCCTCGGTCGAACTAGTCGTCTCTAACAAATCTTTCAGGGCCAGGTCCACAGCCGCCGTCAGGGCTGCCGGGCTCGGGTCCTCGGCCACGGTGGGGGCAATGCCGCGTTGCCGCAGCGCAGCAGCGGTGGGTTCGCCAATGGCCACCCACCTCGTGTCCTCGGGTGGTCGCGGTTGGCCGTCCAACAGTGCCGCGACGCGCGACGGCGCCGTAGCCACCACCGCGCGGAACTCGCCGCGCGCGCAGTGCTCGCGAGCGGCGTCGGCGGTCATCACGGGCGGGTCGTCCGCGCGTGGAACGTCAGCGAGCAACGGGATTGCTGCGGGGGCGGGCACCATACGATAGGCAACCGCCGTCGAGACCGCGTAACCGCGCTCCGCGAGTCCGTGGGCAAGCGTGGGTGACGCGAGCTCGGACGCCGGCACCAACGCGATCTCGCCCTCGGCAGCGAATGCAGCGGGCCACTCGGCCAGCATCCCGGCCGCGCTCTGCTCGTGGGCGGGCGTGAAGTCCACGCCGATCCCGGCCTCCGCCAAGGCCGACGCCGTGGCGCGGCCGACCGCGGCGATGGACAGTTTGGGTGTGCTCCCGCGTGCTCGTTCCAGGACTGCACCCCAGTTTTCCTGCGCGGTCACCTCCCCCAATGCCAACACCGTATTGGCTGAAGTGAAGGTCAGCCACGTGGGCACGCGAGGGTGCTCTGCCTTGTCGTACATTGCGCGCAGGCTCGTGGTGTCCTCCGGAAGCTGCGCCTCGAGCAGGGGTGATAAGCGCACGTCGTACCCGCGGTCCCGCAACAACCCCGTGAGTTCACGGGACACGGCGGGCCCGCGGGTCACCAATACGCGGGATATCACAGGGTCAACCGCGCCAATCGATCGGCGCCGTCGGCCAGCAGTTCATCGGCAATGCGAACGCCCAGGGCCTTTGCTGCCTCCACCGACAGCTCATCGGTGGCCTCCGAGCGGCGCATCACCTCGGTGCCGTCCGGGTTGGCGACCACCACGTCCAGGTGAAGATCGCCGTCCACCATGCGGCCGTAGGTTCCCACCGGCGCCGCGCAACCGGCCTCGAGTCGGGCGAGTACGGCGCGCTCGGCGGAGACGGCCAATCGGGTGGGCAAATCATCGACGGCGGCCAAGCCACGGGCCAGCGGAGAATCCTCCGCGAGCTCGCTCGAGACCTCCAGCGCTAGCGCCCCCTGGCCCGGTGCCGGCAGCATCCGCTCCGGGTCCATGTACTCGGTGACGCGGCCTTCCAGGCCCAATCGCTTCAGGCCCGACGCCGCCAACACCACCGCATCCAGGTCGCCCGGGGCCACCCGGTTGAGACGGGTGCCCACGTTGCCGCGAATGTCCACGATCTTCAGATCGGGACGCAGCGCCCGCAACTGGGCCACGCGGCGCGGTGATCCCGTGCCCACGGCTGCGCCCTGGGGTAGTTCGTCCAGCGTCAGACCATCACGGGCGCACAGCGCGTCCCGCGGGTCCTCCCGCTCGGGGAGAGCCGCAATGACCAGGCCGGGGACCGCTGCGGTCGGCAGATCCTTGAGGGAGTGCACCGCCAGGTCCACGTCGCGATCCAGCAGCCGGGCGCGCAGGGCGGTGGCGAAAACACCGGTGCCGCCCATCTGCGACAACGGCCCGGTCAGCACATCGCCCTCGGTGCGTACGGTGATCAGTTCTGGGGTCATGCCCGCGGCGGCTCCCACGGCATCCGCCGCGTAACCGGTCTGGGTCATGGCCAGCTGGGAGCCACGTGTCCCTACCTTGAAGGTTCCTTCACTCATCGGTAGATCACCTCACCCTGCTCGTCCATGCCCACGGCAATGGGCTGTTCCAGCGGGGTCTGGGCCACAGTGGGCCGGGGCTCGGATTGGCCTCGCAGGATCTTCTTGCAGCAATCGGCGGGGCAATTGTCGAACCAGGTGCCCTCACCACATGCTGAAACGCGCGGCGGGGCCGTCTCAGTTCCGAGGCGCTGTTCAATGGCATCGGCGAGCGCCCCCACGAAAGCGGGATGCGTTCCGGCGGTGGCCACACGCTCGAAAGCGATACCGGCCTCGGCTGCTGTGTCTTTCGCTTCCGTGTCGAGGTCCCAGACGACTTCCATGTGATCGGACACGAACCCCACGGGCACCACGGCCACACCCTGGACGCCGGAATCGGGCAACGTTTCGATCACGTCGCAGATATCCGGTTCGAGCCACGGGATCTGGGGCGGGCCGGAACGGGATTGATAGACCAGTTGCCAGTTCACGTTGTCCATGGCATCGCCGAGCTGTTCCACGATCCATCGTGAGGCCGCCAGGTGTTGGGCCACGTACGCGGAGTTCTCCTCGAACTCGATGCGTTCGGACCCGGAGGCGTGAGCATCAGTGTCCGGAACCGAGTGGGTGGTGAAGAGCACCTCAATTTTTCCCTCGCCGATACGTTCGCGCAGCGTGGCGAGAGCGTCCCGCAGGCCTTCCACGGAGGGCGTCAGGAAACCGACCTCGTCGAAGTACGGACGCACCTTCTCTACGTGCATCACATCGGTCAGACCGAGTTCCGCGAGCCCCATTCCGTAGTCCTCGCGGTACTGACGGCAGCTGGAGTAGCCGGAGAACGCGCTGGTGGCCAAGACCAACAGGTCCTTGTACCCGCGTTCGTTGCACTCGGTGAGTACATCAGCCACGTACGGGTCCCAGTTGCGGTTGGCCCACAGCAGCGGGACGTCCACGCCACGGCGGCGCAATTCCGCTTCCAATGCGTCGCGTAGCGCTCGGTTCTGAGCATTGATGGGGCTCACCCCGCCGTTGGCGCGGTAATGGGTGGCCACTTCTTCGAGCCGCTCGTCAGGGATACCGCGGCCACGGGTCACGTTGCGCAGGAACGGGATGACATCCTCCTGTCCCTCGGGCCCACCGAAGGAGGAGAGAATCACGGCATCGAAGTGACGCGGCTCCGCGGCCCGGGCAGCGCTGAGTCGGTTGGTGACCTGTTGTTCGAGGGGTGCCATGCTTAGCGCAGCACCTCGGCGATCTCGGCGGTTTCGATCCGGCGGCCCGTGTAGAACGGGATCTCCTCGCGCACGTGCAACCGGGCTTCGGTGTTGCGGAATTCGCGCATCAAATCCACCAGATCAACCAGCTCGGGGGCCTCCAGAGCGAGCAACCACTCGAAGTCGTTGAGGCCGAAGCACGCAATGGTATTGGCGAGCACCTGGGGGTAGTCGCGGGCCTTCATGCCGTGGTTCTTGAGCATCTCGGCACGACGCTCGGGGTTCATGTAGTACCACTCGTAGGAACGCACGAACGGGTACACGCACACCCACTTCTCCGGTGCAATACCTCGCGCGTACGACGGCGCGTGGTTGCGCGTGAATTCCGCGTCACGGTGCACGCCCATCGCGTTCCACACCTGACGAGTGCCGCCCAGCAGCGGCTGGCGGCGGATCCTGCGCACGGCCTCCTGCAGCACGTCGGGCTGATCACCGGTCAACCACACCATGAGGTCCGCGTTGTCACGCATCCCGGACACGTCGTAGACACCACGCACGGTCACATTGTCACCGGCCAGTTCCTGGACCAAACGATCAAATTCGCTCTGGTTAGCTTCGGAATCGGCATCCGGGGTGCGGTCCCCGGTGCGTTCAAGCACGGTGTAAACAGCCCAGTACAGCTTCTCTTCGGTCTTTTCCTCCGCCTCGACGGCGGATTGCTGTGCTGCGTGTACGTGCTCACTCATCGTGTATGTCCTTTCGATGCTCGTGTCATGGCTGAAGTCTCAGTCACGCTGTGCGGGTGTTTCGTACCCGTGGTTGCGCAGCAGTTTGGCAACCTGCTGCCTGGTGTCGGTCACCACCGCGGCCAGCCCGGTGCCCGAGAGCCACGCTCCCACGGCAATCACGTTCGGGACGTCCTTGATGGCCCGGCGGAATTCTTCAACCCGTTTGCTGTGTCCCACGTCCGTGCGGGGAAGCGCGGTGTGCCAACGCACCACGTCCGCACCGACCAATTGTTCTGGCCCGATGTGCACTCCCATGAGGGTCCGGGCATCACCGATGGCCAGTGAGATGAGGTGCCCGTCCGGCAACGCGACCTCCGGCGAAACCGTGTCCTTACCAGTGTCCGCGCGCCCGTAGGACAGGCGCAGCACGTGGCGGTCGTTTCCGGCCTCGCGTTGGACCCACGCCCACTTTGCGCTCGAGTGCGTCAACGCCTTCGCGCGTACTTCTTCGACGTCCGAGCTGACCAACAAACCGGTTCCGCGGGGTGCATTGTTGAGGTCTGCGCAGTCCAGCACCAGAGTGGCCAACGCCACCCGCGGTCCTGGCTTGGGAGAATAGCGCTGCGAATCGGGCAGATGTCCGCCGAGCAATCGCACCGTGGTGGGGCCGTCAGCGGCCATGACCAGCAGTTCTCCACGGGCCACGGCGGTCTTGTCACCGTTGGCGGGTTGCCTCTGGATGACCATCCACCCGGGGCGGCGGGGGTCACGGTCCAGGGCGATCACGTCGTAATCGGTGACAATCTTGACCCCGCGGGCCTCCACGTCGCGCACCAGTCGTTCGCTGAGCTGGTTCATGCCGCCGTCCAGGCTGGCCACGTTGGCGCCCGCCGGACTCTTGGCGCGCAAGGCTCCCGCGGCCCTGCACAGGCTGCCGTGCTCCCGCAGACCGGCACGCAGGCCGGGCGCCACGGCGTCGACGTCGAGCTCGTCGGGGTGGGTTGAGTACACGCCGGACACGAACGGGGTCACCAGGCGATCGAGCACGCGCGTGCCCATCCGAGCGCGCACCAGGCCACCCAATGACTTCTCCCCCGCACCCACGGATGCAGGCAGCACCCGGTCCATGCGCGCGCGAGCCATTCCGGAACATCCCAGTGCGGGTCGCAGTGACGACGCGGCGGGGTCTGCCGGGATCCCTAGAACACCGGTATTGGGCGCGGGCATGGCGCCCTCGGGCAGGTACAACCACGACCCGGCCGGGTTGGGGCTGACCACGCGGTCACTGAGGTTCAGATCTTCGAGCAGCTGCGGAACCGCGTTCGAACGAGTGGCAAAGGACTCGGCACCGGAATCCAGAACCAGTCCCGCAACCTCATGAGCTCCTACTGCTCCGCCGAAGTGGTCATCGGCCTCGACCAATGTGACGCGCAATCCGGCCGCGGAGAGATCGCGTGCCGCCGTCAAACCAGCAACACCGCCGCCCACGACCAAGGCCGTGCGGGCCTTACGAGGGGTCCCTGCGGACGTTGCACCTGGCGAAGTTGTCACTGCGTCTCCTTGTGAATGAAGGCCACCAGGTCGGTCAGTACCTCGGGGTCGGTTTCCGGCGGAACTCCGTGACCCAGGTTCACCACGTGTGCGAGCGCGCTCTGACCGCGGCGCAGAACGTCGCGAGCGTGTTCGTGCAACACCGACCGAGGGGCAGCCAGTAACGCGGGGTCGATGTTGCCTTGTACCACCGTACGCTGACCGACCCGCTCCACGGCAGTGTCCAGAGGGATCCGGTAGTCGACTCCCACGGCGTCCGCTCCGGCATCACGCATGGCCGCCAGCAGCTCGCCCGTGCCCGTGCCGAAGTGGATCCGCGGCACTCCCAGATCCGCCACCGTTGCCAGAGCATCCGCCGAGTGGCGCTGAACGTGGTCCAGGTAATCGGCCAGTGACAGGGACCCTGCCCACGAGTCGAAGAGCTGCACGGCGGAGGCACCGGCCTCGACCTGTGCCCGTAGGAATGCCCCGGAGGTTCGGGCCGCCCACTGGGCCAGAGCGTCCCAGGCTTCGGGATCCGCGTGCATCATGGTGCGCGGACGCAGATGGTCCCGTGACGGTCCACCTTCTACCGCGTAGGCGGCGATCGTGAACGGCGCACCGGCAAAACCGATCAGAGGAGTGTCACCCAGCAGCTCCACGGTTCGGGAGACGGCCTCGCGGATGGGGTCCAGCGCGGCGTCCGGAAGCTCGGGCAACGCGGCGACGTCCGCCGCGGTGCGCACGGGCTGGTCCAGAACGGGACCGCGGCCGGCCACGATGTCCACACCCACACCGGCCAGTTTCATGGGGACCACGATGTCCGAGAAGAAGATGCCCGCGTCCACCTTGTGGCGGCGCACCGGCTGCACGGTGATCTCCGCGGCGAGCTCGGGGGTCAGACAGGCCTCCAGCATGCCGGTGCCCACGCGCGCCTCGCGGTACTCCGGTAGCGAGCGCCCCGCCTGTCGCATGAACCAAACGGGCGTGTGGGGAGCGTCCAGCCCGCGCAGCGTGCGGATCAACGCGGAATTAGCGATCTCGTCACGCTTGAGCGGATGGTCCGAGCTCAAAGCGGCGATGCGCTGATCCCAAGACTGCTGCTCGGTGGAGTCGGTTCGGTGTGCGGGGTCGCTGGGCGCGGCGGCGCGAGAATCTTGGGAAGCCATAGTGCCTTCCATTGTGCCAAGGAAAGATGGGAGTTTTATTGACGACCTGTCCGCGTCCAAGCAAGCAGCCTGAGGCATGGTTATGCTGAGGGGACCAGAAGAATTCGTCTAGAATGGCTGGATTGTGGTCCTTTTCTGTCTTGTCGCCTCGCATCGCTCCGTCGACCTCAACACGGTCGCGCGGCTCAGTACCGGTGCCCTGGGCGTGGCTGAAGAAGCGGTCTCCGAAGGCGCTTTGAACGGCGCCGTGACTTTGTCCACGTGCAACCGACTGGAGCTCTACGGCGAGCTCAAGGCCGATCAGCACGGTGACCCGTCCGCGCAGGTAGCCCGCGCCCAGCAGGAACTCGTGGAGCGCATTGCCCAGCGCGCCGGGTTGGACGAGCGATTCGTCCTGGAGACGATGGACGCTTTCACCGGCGTGGAGGTCCCCCAGCATTTGTTCACCGTGGTCTCGGGGCTGGAGTCCGCGGTAGTGGGCGAACGAGAAATCACCGGTCAGGTGCGCCGGGCGCTGAACCAGGCTCAGCAGTCGGGAACCGTCTCCGGTCATCTGGTCCAATTATTCGAATCGGCCGCCCGCACCGCCAGAGAAGTGGGATCGCGCACCGAACTCGGTGAGCGCGGCCGCTCCATTGTTTCCGTGGCCCTGGATCTCGCCAATGACATCACCGCCCGCTCCTGGCCCAACCGCCGCGCCCTCGTGTTCGGAACCGGTGCGTACGCCGGGGCCACGATGGCCGCCCTGCGTGATCGTGGCTGCGCGGACATCGAGGTGTACTCCGGATCGGGGCGCGCCGAACAGTTCACCGACCAGCGCGGCGGGAGCCCCGTCTCGGACGCGGATCTGCCCGCGGCCCTGCGCCGGGCCGATGTGATCATCGGTTGCTCGGGGGGCTCGTCCCCCATGTCTGCGTCCTCGTTCCCGGAGGGCCCCCGCACTGTGGTGGATCTGGCCCTGACCCGCGACTTCGACCCCGCCATCGCGGATCTGCCCCAGGTCGAACTCATTACCTTGGAGTCCGTGCGCGTGGCCGCCCCCGATGAAACCGGAGAATCCGTGGCCGCTGCCAGCGACATCGTGAACCAGGCCGCCCAGAAATTCGAGGCCGCCCAGAACGCTCGTGCCATGGATGACGCGATCGTCGCGCTCCGCAAGCACACCATGGCCGTCCTGGACGCGGAAATGGAAAAAGTTCGCTCCCATCACGGCTGCACGGGTGCCGAAGACCAGATCGAGATGGCATTGCGCCGCATGGTCCGCTCGTTGCTGCACACACCCACCGTTCGAGCAAAACAACTGGCCTCACAGGGCCGGGCCGATGAATACATCACCGGATTGGAAGCGCTGTACGGAATCGAGGTGGACGCCCCCGCCCATCACGAATCTCACCAGAATCCCCCCGCGGATCAATCCCCCTCGACTACCGCTCGGAATCGCGCGGTCGGCTAACCAGAAGGCGGGTGCTTCCCGCCGCGAGGAGGATCACAATGAACCTGCAACCGAAGAGCCAACCGGAACAAGCTGTGGCCGGAACCTCCAACTACTCTCGCGCGCCGCGGATGGCCAAAGAAGACCGCCGCGAGCAGCTGCTCGCCACTGCCCTCAACGCCTTTGCTGACGGTGGTTACCACACCACGTCCATGGACGACATTGCTGCCGCAGCGGGGGTCTCCAAGCCGGTTCTGTATCAGCACTTCCCGGGTAAGCGGGAGCTCTACCTGGCCCTCGTGGAATACACGCTCGTAGATCTGTCCGCCAAGTTGGACCATTCCTTGGCCGCCAGTGATGTCAACCGGACCCGCGTGGAATCCATGATCGATACCCATTTCGAGTTCGTGGAGCATCAGCCGCAGGCCCACCGGTTGGTCTTCAGTGCGGACCTGTTGGCTTTCCCTGAGGTCGCTGACAGGCTCAACAACTTCTACGACAGTCTGGCCGGCATCATCGCGTCCGTGCTCGGCCCGAACGTGGGCATTCCTCACACCCAAGCCGCGATGCTCGGTCGGGGCCTGGTGCAGATGGTGCAAACTGCCGCCGTGTACTGGGCCCAGCATCCGGAGAGCGGCTCCCGCCAGGAAGCACAAGAGCAGGTGTTCCGTTTAGCCTGGGGCGGAATCAGCATCCTCGATGAGGATTGGCAGTAAGCCGCTCCTAGACTGGCTCTCAATCACAGGTGTCTGTCTCGCGCCGCGAGCTGCGCCCCTCAACCAACCAGGAGGTAAACCGACGTGGAGATCAAGATCGGTATCCAGAACGTGGGTCGTGAATTGTCGGTCAACGCAGACCTGACCGCGGACGAGGTCGAGGCCAAAGTGACCGAAGCCCTCAGCTCAGGCTCTCCCCTGGTCCTCAAGGACTCCAAGGGAACCACCACGGTCGTTCCGTCCGAGAAGATCGGCTACGTGGAAACCGGCACCGAGACCAAGCGCCACGTCGGTTTCACCCCGCTGCCGCAGAGCTGATTCCCAGCCCGCCGGATCACGGGCCACCGGACTCACGAAAGCACCGCCTCACCACCGTGAGGCGGTGCTTTGTGCTCCGGGCAGTTACACTGGAAAACGTTGACAGGATGACCGGTCGTCGGTTGAGACCGTAACGTTCACTTTTCGCTCGTCCGAGTTGGCCCGGAGCTGTTGTCCATCGCAATGCTCCGCGTGCCCCGGATCTGCATTTGTTTCACGATCGGCTTCCACTTCGCCGCGCGGCGGCCCCCGGCGTTCTCGCCACCTCCCCTCACCGGGGCGGACACGAGCGTGTCGGCGACGGGCCCCGCGATGTACCCGAATCAAAGGACCATCGTGACCGAAATTACCGTAACCACCGAGCCGAACGGCCCGGACACCGACGAGGCCGGAACCCAGGCCATCGAAACCGCAGAACCCGAAGTAACGGAGACCTTCGCGGACTTCGGAGTGCGCCAGGACATCGTGGATGCACTGGCCAATCACGGCATCACCTCCCCCTTCCCCATTCAGTCCATGACCCTGCCCGTGGCGCTGTCCGGTCAGGACATCATTGGCCAGGCCAAGACCGGTACCGGTAAGACCCTGGGCTTCGGCATTCCCGCGCTGCAGCGCGTGGTCGGCCGGGATGATCCCGGGTGGGACAAGCTCAAGTCTCCCGGTTCCCCTCAGGCGTTCATCGTGGTTCCCACCCGTGAGCTCGCCGTCCAGGTCGGTAACGACCTGGCCGTAGCCGCAAAGACCCGCAATGCCCGCGTGGCCACCATTTACGGCGGCCGCGCCTACGAGTCCCAGATCGAGGAGCTCAAGCGCGGTGTCGAGGTCGTCGTGGGCACCCCGGGTCGTCTGATCGACCTCAATCGCCAGCGCTACCTGGACCTGAGCCACGTGGGTCTCGTCGTGCTGGACGAAGCGGACGAGATGCTGGATCTGGGCTTCCTCCCCGATGTGGAGAAGCTGCTCAGCGCCGTACCCGAGGTTCGCCAGACCATGCTTTTCTCGGCCACCATGCCCGGCCCCGTGGTCGCCATGGCTCGCCGCTACATGACCCGCCCCATGCACATCCGTGCTGCGGCACCGGACGAGGGCAGCACCAAGAAGGACATCCGTCAGGTCATCTACCGCGCCCACCACCTGGACAAGGACGAGGTGGTTGCGCGCATCCTGCAGGCCGAGGGCCGCGGTCGCTCCATCATCTTCACCCGCACCAAGCGGGCCGCTGCCAAGCTGGCCGACGAACTGATTCACCGCGGTTTCGCCGCGGCCCCGTTGCACGGTGACCTGGGTCAGGGCGCTCGTGAACAGGCCCTGCGCGCGTTCCGTAACAACAAGGTGGACGTGCTGGTCGCCACTGACGTGGCCGCCCGCGGTATCGACGTGGAAGACGTCACTCACGTGATCAACTTCCAGTGCCCCGAGGATGAGAAAACCTACCTGCACCGCACCGGCCGTACCGGCCGCGCGGGCAACAAGGGTACGGCCGTCACCTTCGTCGACTGGGACGACGTGCCCCGGTGGCGTCTGATCGACAAGGCACTCGAGCTGGGTATCCCGGAGCCCGTAGAGACCTACTCTTCCTCCGAGCACCTCTACACCGACCTCAACATCCCCAAGGGCACCAAGGGTCGGCTTCCCAAGGGCCAGCGCACCCACGAAGGCCTCGATGCCGAGACGCTCGAGGACCTGGGTGAGCCGGGCAAGAAGTCGCGTTCCCCGCGCGAAGGTTCGGATTCACGACGCCGCAGCGGAGACTCCCGCTCGTCGGGCACCCGCCAGGGTGGCCGGGGCCGCGGCGGTCGCGGGCACGGCCGCAATGAGAACTCGTCCGAGGCGCCCGGCAAGTCCGAGAACGAACGGCCCCGTGCCGATCGTGAAAAGGCCGAGCGCGAAAAGACCGTGGAGGCCACGGACGGTGGCCGCAAGCGGCGTCGTCGTCGCCGTCGTCCTTCTGGCCAGAACCAAGGACAGAACCATGGCAACAGCCAGCAGGGTGACACCCAGCAGGCAGGCCCCGGCTCGGAGTAAATCGCATTGACGGAGAAGGACTCGTTCCGGTTCGATCCCCTCGGGGACAGCTGCATTGTCCAGGGCGACAACCTGGCGGTGTTGAGCACGCTGCCGGACGAGTCCTTCACCGTGATTTACCTGGACCCGCCGTTCAACACGGGCCGGGCCCAGGTGCGCCGGACCACCAAGTCCATCCCGGTTGCAGATGGTGAGGGCGACCGCGTGGGATTCTCCGGTCGTTCCTACGAAACGGTCATGGGGCAGTTGCGCCGCTACGACGACTCCTTCGCCGACTATCTCGCGTTCCTGGAACCGCGGCTGGTCGAGGCCAAACGTCTCCTGACCCAGGACGGCACTCTGTACCTGCACCTGGATTATCGCGAAGTCCACTACGCCAAGATCATGTTGGACGCGTTGTTCGGCCGGGACAGTTTTCTCAACGAGATCATCTGGGCCTACGACTTCGGTGGTAAATCCACCCGCAAGTGGCCGTCCAAGCACGACACGATCCTGGTGTACGTCAAAGACCCCAAGAAGTATCACTTCGATTCTGCGGAAGTGGACCGGGAGCCCTACATGGCACCGGGGCTCGTGGGGCCGGAGAAGGCCGCCCGCGGCAAACTGCCCACGGACGTCTGGTGGCACACCATCGTCTCCCCCACCGGCAAGGAGAAGACCGGCTATCCCACGCAGAAACCCGTGGGGGTCTTGCGCCGCATCGTTGCCGCGTCATCGCGTCCCGGTGACTGGGTGCTCGATTTCTTCGCCGGCTCCGGCACCACGGGTGCGGCAGCCCAGCTGCTCGGCCGGAAATTCGTGTGCGTGGATGTGAACCCGGAGGCCATCGACATCATGTCCGAGCGGTTGCCCGGGACCGCAGTGCACACGGTCTGATGCTACGGTCACGCACGTACCGTTTCGTCCCGATACGATCCACCCTCAACGCAGCGAAGCGAGCCAGCCATCGTGCCAGAAACACCGGACCAGCGCCTGACCGAAGCCGCCTACCAGGGGCCTGCGCTACAAGTCGATCAGGACTTCTACGGTCGGATCGGCCAGGACACCGACCGGCGGACGGTGGTCGATGAACTGACCGTCCCAATCCGCTCGGGTCGGGCGTGGGAAGTACCCGCCGGCCACGTGTGCCGGATCTACAGCGTGGAGGGCCCGCAAGTGGGAGACCTCAACCTATGGAACCGACACGATCCCCGCGAGCGCTTCTGGGCATCCCGTACCCGCCAGCTGCAGGCCGCCCACGTCAGCACGTTCGACCGGCTGTGGTCCACGTTGCCCTTCTTACGGCCCATGGCCACGATCGTGGGTGACACGCTGTCCGATTACGGTGTGGACGGCGAGGGTGGGCGCGTCCACGACACCCTGGGTACCCGATGCGATCCCTACGTGTCACGCATGCTCAACGACGTGGATTTCGATTACCACTGTCACTCGAATCTGACCCGCGCCGTGCTGCCCTACGGACTCACCGAATTCGATGTCCATGACGTACTCAACGTCTTCCAATGCACCGGCCTCAATGACCGTGACGAATACTTCATGAATACCTGCCCGGCACAGCCAGGGGATTACTTCGAATTTTTTGCCGAGCAGGATCTGCTGGTGGCACTTTCGGCGTGCCCGGGCGGCGACTTGTCCGCACCGATGTTCGGGGAGGACAACGAAGATCCGGTCGAGAACTGCCATCCCCTGGGCGTAACCGTCTACTCACTGGATGCGGAACTGACCAGCAGTTGGAGTGAACCGCAGTCCCCGCGTTACGGCGGGCACCATGGCCTTGCAGAGAAGCCCTGGAGCTGAATCTCTCCGCGCTTCCGTTCTCCGCTCCCGCTCTGGCGTGGCTACGCACCGGGATCAGGCCAGAGTCGGTACCTCACACGGCCGAGCTCCGTCTTGAGCTCGACTCACGGCCACCGAACCTCCACGCCGGAGGTGGCCTGCTCGTTGATGCGGGTCAGTGACTGCACGGAGGTTGAGTTCTCCCCCAACACGTTGGGTTTGCCCTTGCCGTGATAATCGCTGGAGCCGGTCACGATCAGGTCGTGGTCGGTCGCCATCTGCATGAGGATGGCTCGTGTCTCGTCCGGGTTGTCCCGGTGGGCCACCTCAAGGCCGGCCAGACCGGCGTCGATCATTGCGTCGAAATCTGCGGTCGTGGGAATCCGACCGCGCGTGGGTGCCATGGGGTGCGCGCACACGGGAACCCCACCGGCGGCTCGCACGAGATTGATGGCCTCCACCGGATCAATGGTCGTGTGCCGCACGTAATACGGTGAACGCCCCGAGAGGATGTCGGAGAAGGCGGCTGAACGGTTGGAGATGATTCCCAGTTCGACCAGGGCGTCAGCGATGTGCGGTCGCCCCACGGTGGCGTCCTCACCCATGTGACGCTCGACGTCCTCCCACGTGATGTCGTAGTCGACGGCCAGCAACTCCACCATGCGCCGTGCGCGGGTGAGCCGGCCGGAGCGGGACGACTCCAGTGCGGTGAGCAACGGCTGATGTGTGGGGTCATGCAGGTAGCTGAGCATGTGCACCGAGACCCCGTTGGAGGTTGTGCAGGTGATCTCCATCCCCGGGACGAAGGCGATACCCAACTCCACGGCGGTGTCACCGGCTTCCTGCCACCCCGCGGTGGTGTCGTGATCGGTCAACGCGAAAACGTCCAGACCGGCGGCCTGAGCCGAGCGAGCGACGTCGGCGGGGGTTTCGGTCCCGTCCGAGGCAATGGAGTGGGTGTGGAGGTCGATGCGCATCACTGGCAACGATACCCGCCGGCCCGCATTTGACCCGCGTGGCACCATGGAAGCAACGATTGCAGCGATCCAGCGCACCAAGGAGATGAATACGTACATGAGCGCAAGCTCCCAGCACGTCACCCCGTCCACCGGCTCCCAGGACACCGAAGAGCAGCCTCTCGAGCAGCGTGTGGACAACCGTTCACAGCGCCCGAACACCGAGGCCTTCCGTGATTTCATGGCCTCAGGGTGGGCCGCTCCGGAAACCACGAACACTCCCCGTTCCGAGGTCGCCGAGTACGCCGCGGCTCGCCGCGCCAAGCTGTCGCGCTTGTTCCCCGATGAGCGCCTGGTGATTCCCGCCGGCGCCCCCAAGGTGCGTTCCAACGACACCGACTACCGGTTCCGCCCGCACTCGGCATTCGCGCACGTGACCGGCATGGGTGTGGACCACGAGCCCGAGGCCGTACTGGTCATGGAGCCCACCGAGGACGGCCAGGGTGACAACGGCAGCGGTCACACCGCCACCCTGTACTTCCACCCGATGGCCGGCCGGGATTCGGACGAGTTCTACGCGGATGCCAAGAACGGTGAGTTCTGGGTGGGTCCGCGCCCCACGCTGCAGCAGCTCTCCGACGAGTTCGACCTGCCCACCGAGGACCTCTCCGGTTTGGAGGACGCGGTCACGGTCAACGCCGGAAACGCCGCCCTGGGTGGCATGACCATTCGGCTGGTGCGCGACGTGGACCTCAACATGGACGCCCTGGTGGACACCTCCCGTTTGAACACCGGAGTGGATCTGGAACAGTCCGATGCCAAGGACGCCAAGCTCACCGAGGCGCTGAGCGAACTGCGCCTCATCAAGGATGATTACGAGATCGGCCAGCTACGTCACGCGGTGGACGCCACGATTCGCGGTTTCGAGGACATCGTGGGAGTACTCCCCCGTGCGATCGGCGGCGACCGCGGCGAGCGCGTGGTCGAAGGTGCGTTCTTCTCCCGCGCCCGGCTGGAAGGCAACGACCTGGGCTACGACACCATTGCGGCGTCGGGCAACAACGCCACGGTGCTGCACTGGATCCGCAACAACGGCACCGTCAAGCCCGGCGACATGATCTTGGTGGACGCGGGGGTGGAGGCCGAGTCGCTCTACACCGCGGATCTCACGCGCACGCTGCCGGTGGACGGCAGCTACACGGACATCCAGCGCAAGGTTTATCAGGCGGTTCTCGACGCCGCCGACGCCGCCTTCGAGATCGCCGTGCCCGGCAACAAGTTCCGCGACGTCCACGCTGCCGCCATGAAGGTTCTGGCTCAGCGACTTGAAGAATGGGGACTGCTGCCCGTGTCGGCGGACGTGTCCCTGTCCGAGGCCGGCCAGCACCACCGCCGCTGGATGCCGCACGGCACCAGTCACCACCTGGGGCTGGACGTGCACGACTGCGCCCAGGCCAAGCGCGAGCTGTACCTGGACGCCGTAATCGAACCGGGCATGGTGTTCACCATTGAGCCCGGGCTGTACTTCAAGGCCGAGGACCTGTCCATCCCGGAGGAATACCGGGGCATGGGTGTGCGCATCGAGGATGACGTGCTGGTCACCGAAAACGGCAACGAGAACCTCTCCGAGGCCCTTCCGCGTTCCCCCGAGGACGTGGAGACCTGGATCCAGGGGATCTGGAACCGCTCCGCCAACGCATAAGTCGCGTCAGGAACGCGAAAACGGCGGTGGTCACTCCTTGGGAGTGACCACCGCCGTTTTCATGCCCGGAGGCGTTGCGCTCAGCCGCGGGTGCTGAACGGTCTAACTACTGATCCGATGTTCGTTCCGAGTCACCGGAATCCTGGTTTTCGGAACGATCCTTGGACCACGGCGCGTTGGCCGGGGACGAACCCTGTTGCTGCGGGCTCCGTTCTTCCGCGGTACCTTGAGCCGGCCCTGCCCCCTGCGGGTTTTGCTGCGTTGGCGTTGGGGATTGAGCCGGTGCTTCCGGTTCCAGGCGGATGCCGTACTGCGGGCGGCCGTCCGGCAGATCGGGGAACTTGGCGGAGCGGTTGGAATCCGGCTGCTGTTGCGGCTGATCCTGCACGCGCTGTCCATAGGCGGGCTGCCCCTGTTGACCTTGTTGTCCGGGGCCGTTCGAATAGCCCTGCTGAGGTGCCCCACTCTGCTGGCCGGGTCCACCGCGCCACCCTTGCTGACCCTGCTGAGGCGCCTGCTGGTGGGGACCCGGTTGGCCGCCGTACGGTCCGGAGTATCCCTGGGGACCGTTGGGACCGGGTGCGCCCGGGCGGCCCTGCGACCAGTTCTGACCCTGCGGTCCGTTCTGCCCTTGGGGGCCCCACTGCCCCTGCTGCGGACCCCACTGCCCACGCGGCCCGTTGGGGCCCTGCGGGGGCTGATTCCAACCGCCCTGCTGAGGCCGGGGCCCCGGGGCCTGGCGCAGGTTGAGACCGCCCAGGACGTTCCGGGCTTCACCCGCAACTTCGGGTGCCGCGATCACTTCGTAGCTGCCCGCCACAATGCGGTTGGTCGAGGTGAAATCACGCTTGCCGCGCTGCATCGCGTACGTGATGGTCGCGAGCAACATCCAGAAGGCGCCACCCATGATGATGGGCAGCAAGAGCGCCTGTGCCAGGTCCATGCCGCCCAACAGTGACATCAACAAGCCGAAGAACGCACCGAACACCACGCCGTTGAGGGCACCTTGGAGCGCCACTTTGGGGTAGGACAAGCGACCGGTCACCTGCTCGACGGACTTCAGGTCGCTGCCGATGATGGAGATCTTGGCCACCTCGAACTGCTGGTCGGCCAGGTAGTCCACGGCCTTCTGCGCGTCCGCGTAGCTCGTGTAACGTCCGATGGCTTCACCGCGCGGGATCTCGGCGGTGGTGGACAGTGTCATGGGGCCCCTGGACGAATAACTCATGTGACTTATTCTCGCGTAGTTTCTCGGTAGGCAGCAGGGAAACCCCTGAATCATCGCGACCGGTGAACATCGAGGACTTGTCAGCCGAATCTCACCGGCACGAATGCCGCTCATTCGTTCCCGTTCATTAGGCTGGGACGGTGAGCACAAACCTCTCAAAAATTTTCGTGGCCCGTTTGATCGGCCTGGACGTGTTCGACCCGCTCGGTGACCGTCTGGGTCGATTGCGTGACCTCGTGGTGCTTTTGCGCACCGGGGGCCGTGGTCAACCCATGGCCCGACCCATCGTGGTGGGCCTGGTGGTCGAAGTGCTCGGCAAGAAACGGGTCTTCGTTCCCATGACGCGAGTGACCAGTATCGACGCGGATCAGATCATCTGCACCGGTCTGGTGAACCTGCGCCGCTTCGAGCAGCGCGGTGCGGAGACGCTGGCCGTGGGCGAGCTCTTCGACCGCACCGTGGCCCTCCTGGACGGTTCCGGTGCCGCCACCATCGAGGACATGGCCATGCAACAGGTGGGCAACCGCGGTGACTGGCAGATCAGCCAGTTGTTCGTGCGTCGTTCGGTCTCCAGCGGAGGGTTAATCCGACGCCGCGGTGAAACCATGATCGTGGATTGGGAGGACACGGACGATCCGTCCAACGCAGGCCACCAGCCGGCCACCCAGTGGATTTCCCAACACGAAGAGGACCAGGCCGCGGATATCGCGGACGAGCTGCGCGGCATGCCTGAAAAGCGCATGCTAGAGATTGCCGCGGAACTACAGGACGAACGCCTCGCGGACGTGCTCGAGGAGCTTCCCGAGGAACACCAGGTCTTCATCCTGACGCACCTTGGCAACGAACGCGCCGTCGCACTGCTCGAGGAAATGGACCCCGACGACGCCGCGGACCTCCTCAACGAGCTACCTCCCGAGGACGCCGAGAAGTTCATCACCATGATGGAACCCGAGGACGCCGAGGACGTGCGGCGTCTGCGGACGTACGAGGAGGGCACGGCCGGTTCGCTCATGACCCCGGTGCCCATCGTGCTACCACCCGAGGCCACGGTCGCTGAAGCGCTGGCCCACATCCGCCAGGAAGAGATCATCCCCGCCGCGGCCTCCGCGGTGCTGGTGTGCCGGCCGCCGTTGGAAACCCCCACGGGTAAGTACTTGGGGTTCGTGCACACCCAACGGCTCTTGCGCTATCCCCCGCCCGAGGCCATCGGCAACCTGATCGATCGTTCGATCGAACCCGTGTCGGACATGGCGTCCCTCGAAGAAGTGGCGCGGGAACTGGCCTCCTACGACCTCACCATCCTGCCGATCGTCAATGACGCGGATCGGCTGGTGGGCGCTGTGACCATTGATGACGTGCTGGATGCGCTGCTGCCCGATGACTGGCGCACCTACGATGACGGCACTCCGATCCGGAAGGTGGGTAAGCGGTATGAGTGAACCCAAGCGCAATTTGTCCTCCCAGTACGCCCCGGTCCCGCTGGACCAACCGCGGGAGCACCGCCCCAGTTTCTTCCAACGGTTCCGTCCCAATCCGGATTCTTTCGGTCAGCTGACCGAGACGTTTGCTCGCTGGATGGGTACCCCCCAATTTCTGCTGTGGATGTCCATCTTCGTGTTCGTGTGGCTGGGCTGGAATACCCTGGCGCCCGAGAGCATGCAGTTCGACCCGCGCGCCCTCAACTACACCCTGTTGACGTTGATGCTGTCCCTGCAGGCCTCTTATGCTGCGCCGCTGCTGTTGCTCGCCCAGAACCGCCAGGACGACCGTGACCGCGTTGTTGCGGAGGAGGACCGCAAGCGCGGCCAACAGAACCTCGCGGACACCGAGTACCTGACCCGGGAAATCGCCTCGCTGCGCATTGCGCTGCGTGAGGTGGCCACCCGGGACTACGTGCGCTCGGAACTGCGGTCCCTGCTCGAAGAAATTCTGGAAGCTCAGGACAACAAGCAGGCCGATCCGGTCGACGCTGACGCAGCGCCCAAGAAGGAACCCGGTCAGGGCAAGAAGAAGAAAAAGAACCAGTCGGCCACCACGGCCATCCCCGTGGTTCCCAGGGCCGCGGACGGTAAGGATTCATGACCGACTCCCCCATCGACCCACAAACACTCGATCCTCGACTACGCCCCGCCCTCGACAAGGTCATCGACCCGGAGTTGCGTAGGCCCATCACCGAACTGGGCATGGTTCAGTCCGCCCGGTTGGACGGCACCACCGCACGGGTGACCATTCTGTTGACCGTCTCCGGGTGCCCCATGCGCGGCACCATCGAGACGGACGTGACCGAGGCCCTGAGCGCCGTCGACGGCGTCACCGATACGTCCGTAGACGTGGGTGTGATGACCCCGGCCCAGCGCGAGGAACTCCAGGAAAAGCTTGGGCACCGCAAGTCCAATCCGTTCGCCGACCCCCACAACCTCACGCGTGTTCACGCCGTGACCAGTGGCAAGGGCGGGGTGGGCAAGTCCAGTGTGACCGTGAACCTCGCCGCGGCGCTGGCGGCCATGGGTCGCACCGTGGGCATCGTGGATGCGGACATCCACGGTTTCTCGGTTCCGGGGCTGCTGGGTATCACCCAGCCACCCACGCGGGTGGGTGACATGATTCTTCCGCCGGTGGTCGAGGTTCCCGCCGGCCTCAAGACTCCCTACGACGACGCCGCTCCGGGCGCCTCCCAGCGCCGAGCCAACCGGGGCGTGATCAAAGTGATCTCCATCGGCATGTTCGTGGACCCGTCACAGCCCGTTGCTTGGCGCGGGCCCATGCTGCACCGTGCCGTGGAGCAATTCCTCACGGACGTCCACTTTGGCGATCTCGATCATTTATTGCTCGACCTGCCCCCGGGCACCGGCGACATTGCTATCTCGGTGGGCCAGTTACTGCCCAACTCGGAGGTGCTGGTGGTTTCCACCCCGCAGCACGCTGCGGTGACCGTGGCCGAACGTTCCGGTGCATTGGCCCAGCAAACGGATCAGAAGGTCACGGGCGTGGTCGAGAACATGTCCGCCATGGTCATGCCGGACGGCACCCGCATGGAAGTCTTCGGATCGGGCGGCGGTGCGAACATCGCGGCGTCGTTGACCGAACGCTTGGGCTATGACGTGCCGCTGCTCGGGGAAATCCCGCTGGACGTGAGCGTGCGCGAGGCCGCCGACCGTGGCGAACCCGCCGTGTGGGCCCATCCCGATTCCCCGGCGGCGGAGCACCTGTGGGCCGTGGCCAAGGCCCTGGACGAGCAGGGTCGCAACCTGGTCGGACGCAGTCTGGGCATCACACCGCGGGGCTGAACAACACACGTTGAGCCGACCGCTCGAGCACCATGAAAAGACCCGCTGTCCGGCCTGGGCCGGACAACGGGTCTTTTCATGGTGCTGGTGAATCCTCGCCGGCTCACGTGGCTTCAGTGTCGAAGGGCGCTCGTTCACCGGGTTCCAGTCTGCGGACCGTGGGTGCCGCGGCCGAGGCGGCCTGATACGCGGGGGCCTGGGGTTCGTCCTCTTCCATGAGGGCCTCTCGCACAATCACCCGCGGGTCGTATTGCCGCGGATCGAGTCTGCGCCAATCAACATCTGAGAATTCGGGGCCGAGCGTCTCTTTGAGGTCGTCCTTGGCCCCGGTGGCATAACGCTTCAAGGATTTGATCAGATCCTTGAGCTTCTCCGCGTATTCGGGCAGCCGTTCGGGACCGATGACCACCATGGCCACCACGAGGATGAGGATGGCTTCTCCGCCAGAAATGCCGAACACTTACCGAACCTACCAACGCCGTATGACGCGAACGTGAACGCCGCGTTTACCCAATAATTTCCCGCAGCCCATCGAGCACCGTGGATCCGAAGCCATTCGGTTCAGAACCCGGCAGCGTGACGCGACCTCGTTCTTCCGCGGCTACAAGGGTAAGGGTACGCGACAGGGCGGAGGGGGAAGCATCAGTCATGACCGTGTAGACGACATCGTCTCGGGACATCACGGCCCGCCGCGGCTCGGATCGGACAACCCACAGTTGGGTGCCCTCCACTGCGGATTCATGCAATCCCTCCGCACTGACCGGCAGGCCGGTGGCACCGTCCACGGGGTTGTCCGGGTTGACGTGACCGCGTTGTTCGATGACTCGAACACTGTGCTGGTCGTTCACCAAGGTGATCGCCACCATGGGTTGCCCGGCGACTTCTCCCTGGACCATGGATTCCACCTGATATCCCTCGGATGCGAGGGACGGGAGGGTCCAGCCTTCCGCGCGCAACGCCTGCGCATCCGTTTCGGTGGCGGTCTTGATCATGCCGTGGCTGCCGTTCCAGGCAGCGGCGGCGGGAGGCACATCCGCGCTACCGGAAGAGTTGAGTTTGTGACCCACCGACCATCCAACGCCCACGAGCAGAGCAGCGGTGACGCACAGCACCACCGTGGTTGCGACAACAACCGTGCGGCGATTCGGGGCCCGGTGGCTGCGAGAGCTGTTTCGATACAGGGTGCTCAGCGTGGTCTCCCCCTCTCGGAAGTCGGGCGGTGGATCGGTGACAAGACATTGTCATTCTGTGCGGTGAAGCTGACAGCGATCTGGATGGTCACGGGAAATTCTCCGGCCTCCGCACGGCTCTCCTCAGCAGCACACGGCAATCCGCTCAGCGGCCTCCTCACTACCAAGGTGCGCGGGGGCGGCGGGGACCGCGATAAGCTGAACCATCATTACCGCACTGGCACTCGTGCCGCGGTCCATGACCACCAGGGAAGCAGCGAAGGGCACACTAACGTCCATGAGTACGGATAAGACCACCAGCTGGGCCTACTGCGAGGCTTACGCCACGGACGACGAAACCGCGTACCGTGCCCGCGAGCGATCCCTGGCACTGCGGCTGGACCCGGTCACCCCCGCCACCGCCGCTCTGCTCACGGTGCTGGCATCCTCCGCGCGGCCTGCCACAGTGGTGGAAGTGGGCACCGGCGCGGGCGTCTCAGGACTGTCCTTGCTGCGGGGCATGCCCTCACATTCCGTACTGACCACGATCGACACGGACATCCGCGCACTGCGTGCTGCCCGTGACACTTTCCGGGAGGCCGGATTCGAAACGAAACGGACTCGCACCATTTCCGGTGCGGCTTCGCTGGTGCTGCCGCGTCTGACCGAGAACTCCTACGACATGGTGTTCCTGGACGCGGACCTCGCCAATACGGCCGAGTACGTCATCGAGGGTGCCCGATTGCTGCGCCGGGGTGGCATGCTGATCGTCAACGATGCGCTGCACCAGGACCGTGTGTCCCAACCGGCCTACCGGGACGAGGACACGGTCATCATGCGCGACGTGGTGCGCACACTGCGCGGCGAGGAACGGCTGGCAAGCACTTTGCTCCCCACGGGCACCGGCGTGCTGCTGGCCGTGCGCCGCTGACCGTCGATCAGGGAGCTGATTTCTCCAGCGGGCCACCGTTGAATGCGCGCCGCCGTCGACCCACCTGAAATTGCGAAGGTACGACAAAGTCTTGCCCGGACACGACAAACCTCGAGGGTCCACACACGTTATGTGTGTGGACCCTCGAGGTTTGTCGAGCGGTGGTCAACCGGCCGTTACTCAGTCACCTTGGCGAGGCACTCGCGAAGCTCCGTGGCCTCGTTGGCCTTCAGCTCCACCACCAGGCGTCCGCCACCTTCCAGGGGGACCCGCATGATGAGGCTGCGCCCCTCCTTGGTGACTTCCATCGGTCCGTCACCGGTTCTAGGCTTCATGGCCGCCATGTATGAACTCCTCTTCGTGTGTACCTACGGATTCCATCTTATCGAACACTGACCGGCTGCCGTGACCAGCCCCACCCTTCAGAGCTGCAGACCAGGGCCGTCACGGCGGGAAATCGCCGCCACCGGGCAGCTGTTTCCAGTGCCACAGCCATCCGACCCACACGAACTGCAGGATGGCTCCGGTGATGATGAGCAGGGTTCGATAAGCCTTGGAGCCGGACAGGTGCACGAGCGGCCCGGCCAGCAGCGCCCACGGGAGCAGGAGCCGAAACGTGGAGGATTGCGGGTGCAGGACCAAGAGGAGATACACCCCGTACGCCGCGATCCACACCCGGGCGAAGAACGGCAGAGCCTCTTTCACCACGCGGGACCGCAGCATCAGGACCACCGCGGCCACCAGCACGAAAGGCGCCACAACGCCCACGATCGGCCCGAAGAGGTGCACGCCCCGGTCCACCCACGGCAGGACGGGGATCACCCGGTTGTCTCCGCGCCAAGCCGTTTCCGTATCGGTGTAGGCGGTGAATTCCCCCGTGACCGCCCACGCGATCGCGGGCCAGCTCAAGGCTGCAGCGCACGCGATCAAGGCCACCACGAGCCACCGGTCCGCGCACTGATACCACTTCCGTTCACGACGCCGCACACTCACCACACTGCGCCACAGCCACCACACACCCAGGGCAGCAGCGAAGGCCACACCCGTGGGCCGAGTGAGGGCCATGAGTACGGTGAAGATCACGGCCGGCACCGCCTTGTACCGCAGTACCGACAGGATGGCCAGGCTCAGAAACAGCAGGTGCAGCGCCTCCGAGTACGGTGTCTGCAGCACCGGTGCCACCGGGTTGAAAGCGAAGACTCCTACCGCCCACAGCGGGGCCTTGCCCACGCCGTTGACCCAGCGCGGCTCGCGCAGGGCTGGAACGCCGTCGAAAATTCTATAGAGCGCCAGCGCCGCACCGAACCCGGCGAGCAATGACACCGTGGCCGCGGTCAGAGCCCAACCACTCCCAGTGACGGCATCGATGCCGCGGACCAGGAGGGGCTGCACGGGATAGAAGGCCCATTGATTCTGCTCCGCGTGGCCGAACACGTCGCGCGGAATCTGTGACGGGTAGCCTTCCGAGAAAATCCGCCTGTACCAATCCGAATCCCAGATATCCACGAATTGCAGGTACCCCATGGCGCCGTCGCCCCAGGGCCCGGGGCCTTGCTGGCGCCCCACCACCGTGAAGACGATCCAACCCCACACCCGGGACAGCCCGTACACCACCACCACGGCCAGCCACCACGGGGTCTCGTTCCAGGCATCGAGCAGGGGGCTTGTTACTCGTGAACGCCGCGTTGCCGAGACGGACGTACTGCTCATGCGTCGGAACCGTTCGACGCCGCGTGCGCCTCAACCAGAATGCTCACCGCCTGTTCCACGCTGTCCGTAACGTGGAACAGGTCAAGATCATCGGGGGCAATCTTCAGCTCCGAGGCCACCGTTTGCTCAAGCCAGGCAATCAGCGGCGACCAAAAGGCCGTGCCCAGGAGGATCACGGGGAAACGGGTGACCTTGCCCGTCTGCACCAGGGTGAGCGCCTCGAATAGTTCGTCCAGCGTGCCGAAACCGCCGGGCAGCGCAACGAACCCCTGCGTGTACTTCACGAACATGGTTTTCCGCGCAAAGAAGTACCGGAAGTTGATCCCCAGATCCACCCAATCGTTGAGCCGCTGCTCGTGGGGCAATTCGATTCCGATCCCCACCGACTGCGCACCCACATCCACCGCACCGCGGTTGGCGGCCTCCATGACACCGGGACCACCCCCGGTGACCACGGCGTAACCGGCCCGGCCGAGAGCCCTGCCGATCTCCCGAGCCATGTGATATTCGGGATGATCCTGCGGCGTGCGCGCCGAACCGAACACGGAGATCGCGGGCCCCAAGGTTGCCAGAGCGTCGAAACCCTCCACGAACTCCGCCTGGATGCGCAGCACCCGCCACGGATCCGTGCGGGTGAAATCCCCGGGAGCTTCCGGGTGTTGGTCCAAGAACCGCTGGTCGGAGGTGCGCCGCGCCATTTCCGAACGGCGCAGCACCACCGGGCCCTTGAACCGCTCGGGTGGCACCTGATCTGGAGTGGAATCAGAGGGAGAGGTCATGGTTCCAGGCTACGGCCTGCCGGGGACACGCAGCTGCGCGCACCGCGTGACGAAAATGAAACCGAACTTTAACATTCGGCTTTGTGTTGTAGACCACATTTGGTCAATCCGTGCACTACTTTTACTTGCATGTCACACTCAACCGCCTCCACCGACACCGCGCCAGGCGCCGGGGCCGAAACACGCACCGGAGAACCCCTGGTCCGGCTGTCGCACGTGGATAAGCACTTCGGCGATCTTCACGTGCTCAAGGACATCAATCTGGAAGTCTCCGTGGGCGAGGTGGTCATTGTCATCGGGCCCTCCGGCTCGGGAAAATCCACGCTGTGCCGCGCCATCAACCGCTTGGAAACCATTGACAGCGGTGAGATCACCGTGGACGGTAAAGCTCTCCCCAAAGAAGGCCGCGCGCTCGCAAAACTACGCGCGGACGTGGGCATGGTGTTCCAGTCCTTCAATCTGTTCGCGCACAAGTCCGTGCTGCAGAACGTCACGCTCGGCCCCATGCGCGTGCGCGGAGCCAGCAAGAAGCAGGCCGAGGAGCGGGCCATGGAACTGCTCGACAAGGTGGGCGTGGGCAATCAAGCGCATAAGCTGCCCGCCCAGCTCTCCGGCGGCCAGCAACAGCGCGTGGCCATCGCCCGCGCACTCGCCATGGACCCCAAGGTCATGCTCTTCGACGAGCCGACCTCTGCCCTGGATCCGGAAATGATCAACGAGGTCCTGGACACCATGGTGTCCCTGGCCAAGGCGGGGATGACCATGGTCGTGGTCACCCACGAAATGGGCTTCGCCCGTCGCGCGGCCGATCGCGTGGTGTTCATGGCGGACGGCGCCATCGTCGAAGAGAACACCCCGGAAGAATTTTTCACCAATCCGCGCAGTGACCGTGCCAAGGATTTCCTCGGCAAGGTTCTGGGTCACTGATGCCTCAGCACCGCTCATCACCGCGCAGTTTCACCCATCACTAAGGAGCACCCCGTGACGTACGGAAAACCCATGACCCTCGCGGCCCTGGCCGCTACCACTGCCCTGACCCTCACCGCGTGCGGTGGCAATGACGACGGCGGCGGAGAGTCCTCCGGCGGCGGCGATTCCGTCCGCATCGGCATCAAGTACGACCAGCCCGGCCTGGGCTTCAAGGACGGCGAGGAATACACAGGTTTCGACGTGGACGTAGCCAAGTACGTCGCCAAGGAACTCGGCTACGAGGAAGACCAGATCGAATGGGTCGAGTCCCCCTCCGCCAACCGCGAGAACATGCTCTCCAACGGCCAGGTCGACATGATCTTCGCGACCTACTCCATCACCGATCAGCGCAAGGAGTCGGTGGGCTTCGCGGGCCCGTACTTCGTGGCAGGCCAGGACTTGCTGGTCGGCCAGGACAACAACGACATCAACGGCCCCGAGGACCTCGAGGGCAAGAACCTCTGTTCCGTGACCGGTTCCACCTCGGCCCAGAAGATCAAGGACGAGTACGCGGGCACCGTGAACCTCGTGGAACAGGGCGGCTACGCGGACTGCGTGACCATGTTGGGCTCCGGCGGTGTTGACGCCGTCACGACGGATGACATCATTCTGGCCGGCTTGGCCGCCACGGACGCGAATTCCGGCAACTTCAAGGTGGTGGGTAACCCCTTCACCGAGGAGAAGTACGGCGTGGGCATCCCCAAGGATTCCGACCAGTGCCAGGCCATCAACGATGCCATCACCAAGATGATTGACGACGGGGCTTGGGAAGAGGCCGTCACCAAGAACACCGAGGGCGCTGATTACGAGTACAACGAGGACTTGAACCCGCCCACTCCCGACGCCTGCGCTTGATTGACTGACTGACCCGCACCCGGTGGGGTTCTCAACGATCCCCACCGGGTACACCGGGAGGAAAACGTGTCCGATTACCTCAGTGACTTTGCTTCACTGTTATCCCAGTACGACGTGCTGGGTGCATTCTGGGTCAACATCCAACTGACCTTCTGGGCCGCTATCGGTTCCATGGTGCTGGGTAGTGTCCTGGCGCTCATGCGCATCAGCCCGGCGGCATCCATGCGAGCCGTCGGTGCCGCTTACGTGACCCTGATCCGCAACACCCCGCTGACCATCATCCTGGTGTTCTTGGTGCTGGGCGTGTGGTCGCAGTTGACCATCAGCTTCAGTGACGACTTCAACCGCAATTTCTTCATCTACGCGGTGATCGGCCTGAGCATCTATCACGCAGCCTTCGTGTGCGAAGCCATCCGGTCCGGTGTGAACACCGTTCCCGCGGGCCAGGCTGAGGCGGCCCGAGCCATTGGACTGAGCTTCCTTCCGGCGGCCCGGCTGATCATCTTCCCGCAGGCACTGCGCGGGGCCATCACGCCCCTGGGTAACACCCTGATCGCACTGACCAAGAACACCACGGTGGCCGCGGCGGCCTCCGTCACGGAGATCTCGGCACTGATGAAAACCATGATCGAGTTCCGGCCGGACGTGATCATCGCCGTGTTCCTGACCGTAGCCTTGGGCTTCGTGATCATCGTGATTCCCGTGGGTCTGCTGACCACGTGGCTGTCGCAGAAACTGGCGGTGAAGCGATGAGCACCTCGGTACTTTTTGACGTTCAGGGTCCACGGGCCAAGCGGGTCACCATGATCCTCAACGTCGTGGCCGTTTTGGTCGTGGCGGTACTGGTGTGGTTGGTCCTTCAAAAGCTGGGTGAACAGGGCCAGTTGGAACCCGCCAAGTGGTCCGCCTTGTTCACCGACCGCACCTGGAGCAACTTCCTGATCCCCGGATTGGTGAGCACGCTCAAGGCCGCTGCACTGGCCGTGGTGGGTTCCGTGGTCTTCGGTCTAATTTTCGGCCTGGGCCGGTTGTCGGGATTGTGGATCGTGCGGGCCGTGTCCACCGTGGTGGTCGAGTTCTTCCGCGCGGTTCCCGTGCTGGTCATGATGATCTTCTTCTACCTGGGCCTGGCACGCACCGGTCTGATCCAGCCTTCGAACACCCCGTTCTGGGCCGTGGTCATCGCGTTGATCCTGTACAACGGTTCGGTCATCGCGGAGCTCGTGCGCTCGGGTGTCTACCAGTTGCCCAAGGGACAGCGTGAAGCCGGTCTGGCCGTGGGTCTTACCCCGTCCCAGGCGCTGCGCAGTATTCTCCTGCCCCAGGCGCTGACGGCCATGTTGCCCTCGTTGGTCTCCCAGTTCGTGGTGATCCTCAAGGACACGGCACTGGGATACATCATCACCTACCCGGAACTGCTCGCGTCCGCGCGGCGTCTGGGTTCCGGTGACGGCAATATCCTGCAGACGCTTCTGTTGGCGGCCGTGGTGTTCATGATCATCAACTCGGTGCTCACGTTCGTCGCCGGCAGGCTGTCGCGCCTACTCAGCTACCGCACCGCCGGCAAAACCAGGCCCCTGCATGAGGCCGCGGCCGGTGACGAAACCGGCTGAGCCGGCCAAGCGGCGTCGTCGCCTCAAACGACAGCATGACGAAAGGGCTCCGGGAGCTTCCGGAACCCTTTCGTGTGTCAGACCGTGATGAGTTAGGACAGCCATTCCGCGAGCGCCCGGTGGCACTCGCGCACGGCGTCGTCGAAGACGTGCTCGTCATCCGTGTGGGCCAGCAGTGCGTCACCGGGTCCGAAGTTCACGGCGGGCACGCCGGCTTCCGAGAACCGAGCGACATCCGTCCAGCCGTACTTGGGCATCGGATCCTGGCCCACGGCGGCCACGAACTGGGCTGCTGCGGGGCGGTCCAGTCCCGGGCGTGCCGCTGGTGAGAGGTCCTGGAAGTCCAGTTCGTAGCCTTCGAACACCTCACGCACGTAATCCTGCGCTTGCGCCAGTGTCTTGTCCGGGGCGAAGCGGTAATTGATGTCCACCCAGGCGTTGTCCGGAATCACGTTGCCGGCCACTCCCCCGCCGATCCGGATCGCGTTGAGGCCTTCGCGGTAGTCCAACCCCTCCACGGTGATGGTCCGGGGCTCGTACGCCGCCAGCCGGGCGAGCACGTCCGCCTGCTTGTGGATCGCGTTGTCCCCGATCCACGCGCGGCCCGAGTGCGCGGCCTTGCCCGCCGTGGTGATGCGGAAACGCATGGTGCCGTTGCAACCGCCCTCCACCGTGCCGTTGGTCGGTTCGAGGAGCACCGCGAAATCTGCTTCGAGCAGCTCGGGGCTGTTGCGCATGAGGCGCCCCAGCCCGCTGGCGTCGCTGGCGACTTCCTCGTGGTCGTAGAACACAAAGGTGATGTCCCGATTGGGTTCGGTCAGCGCATTGGCCAGCGCAAGCTGCACCGCCACGCCGCCCTTCATGTCGGTGGTACCGCGTCCGTAGATCACCGCGCGCCCGGATTCTCGACGTCGCTTAGACGGGACCGTGCCCAGCGAACCTTCCACGGTGGGCAGGGGCACGGTGTCCAGGTGCCCGGCCAGCACCACCCGCTCGTCACGCCCGAGGTTCGTGCGGGCCACGATGGAGTCACCGTCTCGGTGCACGTCCAGGTGCGGAAGGCGACGCAGCGCGTTTTCCACGGCGTCAGCCAGGGGGCCCTCGTGATCGGAGACCGATTCCACATCAACGAGCGCTGCGGTAAGGTCCGCCGGGTCCAGGGTCAGATCGAGTTCAACGGGTGCGGTGCTGGAGTCCATGCGGGCCAGCCTAGTCACCTTCGCGTCACACGGTGGCGGACATCCTAGGATGGTGCTCATGACTTCAACGAGCGAGAGCACCGAAACTTCCCGCACTGCTTCCGGCGTAGGCCTGGCCACCGTGGTCGATTCCGGCCCCAAGGCCGGCACCGTCCTGGACGTGTTCTACCCGGCTCCCGCGCTGAGCCCCAATGCCGACACCTCATTCGAGGCAGACCTGCGCGTGGCCGCGACTACCGATCCCGATCGCAACGTGCGTTCCGAAATCGTCACCACCGTGATCGATCTCGACGCCGCCCCCGCCGACGCCGCGGACGCCTACCTTCGCTTGCACCTTCTGTCCCACCGCTTGGCCAAGCCCAACACCCTCAACATGGACGGCGTGTTCGGCCAGTTGGCCAACGTAGCGTGGACCAGCCGCGGTCCCGTTCTGGCCGAGGAGCTGACCACCGCCCTCGTGCGGCTGCGCGCGGGTGGGCACGTGACCGTGTTCGGCGTGGACAAGTTCCCCCGCATGGTGGACTACGTGGTGCCCACCGGTGTGCGTATCGGCGACGCGGACCGCGTGCGTTTGGGCGCCTACCTGGGCGAGGGCACCACCGTCATGCACGAGGGCTTCGTGAACTTCAATGCCGGTACCCTGGGCTCCGCCATGGTCGAGGGACGTATTTCCGCCGGTGTCGTGGTCAACGACCACACCGACGTCGGCGGTGGCGCGTCCATCATGGGTACCTTGTCCGGCGGCGGCAAGCAGCGCATCACTCTGGGCCAGCGTTGCCTCTTGGGCGCCAACGCGGGTGTTGGCATCTCCCTGGGCGATGACTGCGTGGTCGAGGCCGGCCTCTATGTCACCGCCGGAACGCGCGTGACCCTGCTCGAAGCTCGCGCCGATTCCCGCGTGGTCAAGGCCTCCGAGCTGTCCGGCATTTCCAACCTGCTGTTCCGCCGCAACTCGACTAATGGTGCGGTCGAGGCGCTGCCCCGCGAGGGTGGGGCCATTGAGCTCAACCCCGCCCTGCACGCCAACTAGGAACACCCACTGAAGCCGGTGAGCCCGCGGTATCTCGCTCCGAGGTGCCGCGGGCTCGGCGTTAGACTCGACTCTTCAACCGTCCACTCCGGGGAATCATGCCTTCCACGTCATTCGGTCGTCGCCGCCATGCCGCCGTCAAACTCATTCTGATCATTGTCCTGGTCTGCGCGTTGATTGCGGCTGCCCTATTCGTGGGTGTCAACCTGATTGCCGGCAAGCCCGCCGTGGGCGACCCACGGTGCACCGTGGTCTCCTCGACCGGTGACAAACACACATTCACCCCGGAGCAGACGCTCAACGCCTCGATCGTCTCCGCGGAGGCACTGGCACGGGACATGGATCACCGGGCCTCGGTGGTGGCACTGGCCACCGCCCAGCAAGAATCCGAACTGGTCAACATCGACTACGGTGATCGGGATTCCGTGGGACTCTTCCAGCAACGACCTTCGCAAGGTTGGGGCACCATCGAAGAAATCATGGATCCCCACTACGCCACGGTGGCCTTCTACAACCACCTGGAACACGTGGACTACCACTCGATGTCCGTGACACAGGCAGCCCAGGCCGTCCAACAGTCCGGTGTTCCGGACGGCTACGCCAAGCACGAGGGCAGTTCCACCGCTCTCACGGATGCCTTCCACGGCACACAGCCGGGCTTGCTCAACTGCATCTTGGACCCGGTGGCGAAATCCCCCTCCACCGCTGACGGTGCCGCAACTCCCGCTCAGCGGGCTGATCGGACCACGGTCGGACTCCAGCGGGACTACGGCGACACGCTGGGTGAGGTGCGCGCGGACGGTGAGAGCGCCGTCGTCGATCCCGAGAATTCTGAGGCCGGCTGGGCCGCAGCGCACTGGTCCGTGGCGAACGCAGAACGTCTGGGGATTACGCGCGTGAGCTACGACGGGCAGACCTGGGACCGTGAACATCAGACCTCCACCCGCTTCTCTCCCGTGCCCGGATGGGAGTCCGCCGAAGAACTGACCGAAGACGGTCAAACGGCGCCATCGTCCACACAAGTGGTGATCAGTACTGCAACAAGCCAGGATCCAGCTTGAACTGATTAAGCTGGTGCCCATGAAGATTCTCGTGACCGGTGGAACCGGCTATATCGGCTCGCACACTGTTCTGGCTCTGCTCCAAGCAGGCCATGACGTGGTGGTGTTGGACAATCTCTCCAACTCCTCAAAGACCTCTCTGGAACGGGTCCAGGAATTGGCCGGCCGCGAGATTGCCGCGTTCGAGAAAGTCGATTTGCTGGATCGCGCCGGACTCGACGACGTGTTCGCACGTCACCGCCCCGAGGCCGTCATTCATTTCGCGGGCCTCAAGGCCGTGGGCGAGTCCAATGAAAAGCCCCTGTGGTACTACACGAACAACGTGTCCGGCACCGTGAACCTGCTGTGGGCCATGGACGAGAACGACTGCCGCTCCATCGTCTTCTCGTCATCGGCCACCGTGTACGGCGCACCCGAGACCATGCCGCTCACCGAGAAGCAGAACATGGACGCGCAGAACCCGTACGGGCGCACCAAGGAACACATCGAGGACATGCTCGCGGACCTCGCCGCCTCCGACGAGCGCTGGGCCGTGGCGCTGCTGCGGTACTTCAACCCTGTGGGCGCGCACGAATCCGGCCGGATCGGTGAGGACCCCTCAGGCATCCCCAACAACCTGATGCCGTTCGTGGCGCAGGTTGCCGTGGGCCGCCGCGAGAAGCTCATGGTCTTCGGCGACGACTACCCCACTCCGGACGGCACCGGTGTGCGCGATTACATTCATGTGGTGGATCTGGCCGACGGGCACCTCAAGGCCCTGGACCGCATCAGCCAAGACCCCGGCGTGCACGTGTGGAACCTGGGTACCGGACGCGGCTATTCAGTTCTCGAGGTTCGAGAGGCGTTCCAGAAGGCTTCCGGTCGCGACATCGCCTACGAGATCGCGCCCCGCCGAGCCGGCGACGCCGCCGTGTCCTACGCCGACCCCTCCTCCGCCCTGGCCGAACTGGGCTGGTCCGCTGACCGCGACATGGACACCATGTGCCGCGATCACTGGAACTGGCAGAAGAACAACCCCAACGGCTACGACGGCTGACCCTGCCCGGATGCTCGCCCCGGGCGTAGCCTGGGGCCATGAGACCGCTCAGGTACTCCATCAACGTCACGTTGGACGGCTGCGTCGATCACCGCGAGGGAATCGCGGACCAAGAGCTGCATCGGCACGCAGCTGAAACCATTGCGCGTGCCGACGCCCTCATCTTCGGACGGGTGACCTACCACATGATGGAGGCGGCCTGGCGCCGTGATCCTTCCACCGGTGGGTGGCCGGACTGGATGGAATCGTGGATGGTGCCTTTCGCCGAGACGATCGACTCGGCCACGAAGTACGTGGTCTCGAGCACCCTGGACAGTCTCGATTGGAACTCAGAGTTCTTGCGGGGCGACCTGGCTGACTCTGTACGCGCTCTCAAAGCTGAGCCCGGCGAAGGATTGTACGTGGGTGGCGTGACATTACCGCTAGCCCTGGCTGACCTCGGGCTGATCGACGAATACGAGTTCGTGGTGCATCCCCGCGTGGCCGGCCACGGCCCCACGTTGTTCGCCGGGCTGTCCAAGCCCCTGGACCTGAAGCTGGTGGACTGCGTCGAGTACGCCTCCGGCGCGGTCGCGCAACGCTACGTGCCCCGTTAGAACATTCGCGCGCACCTCATGCGCCGCTAGTACCTTCGCTGACGTCTCATGCGCCGTTAGAACCCTTCTTGACCCCACCGAGGGTTCCAGCGACACCTCAGGTGCAGCGCACGGTCCGAACTCCCCCTCAGACGTGGACGGGAGTGGTGTGCCACGCAAGGTAACGCGCGGCGCCGTCGTCCCACGAGCGCCACCGTACCCGGTCACTGTAGTTCCCTGAACAGCAAGGCACCACCGCACAGCAGAACACCCCGCCACCGACCTGAGTCGGTGACGGGGTGTTGCGCTGAAGCGTGAAGCTTACTTGGAGGTCGGGTAGTGACGCTCGCCCTCACCCACGTAGAGCTGGCGCGGGCGACCGATCTTGGTCTCTGGATCCTCGATCATTTCGCGCCACTGGGCGATCCAGCCCGGCAGGCGGCCGATCGCGAAGAGCACGGTGAACATCTTCTCCGGGAAGCCCATGGCCTTGTAGATCAGGCCGGTGTAGAAGTCCACGTTCGGGTAGAGCTTGCGCTCCACGAAGTAGTCGTCTGCGAGCGCCTTCTCTTCCATGCTCATCGCGAGATCGAGCATTTCGTTGTTGCCACCCAGCTTGGCCAGAACATCGTGGGCGTAGCCCTTGATGATCTTGGCGCGGGGGTCGTAATTCTTGTACACGCGGTGTCCGAAGCCCATGAGGCGGACGCCGTCTTCCTTGTTCTTGACCTTTTCCATGAACTCGTCCGCGGACAGGCCGCGGTTCTGGATCTGGTCGAGCATGTGCAACACGGACTCGTTGGCGCCGCCGTGCAGCGGGCCGTAGAGAGCGTTGATACCGGCGGAGACGGACGCGAACATGTTGGCGTGCGAGGAACCCACCAGGCGCACGGTGGAGGTGGAGCAGTTCTGCTCGTGGTCCGCGTGCAGCATGAGCAGGATGTCCAGGGTCTTGGCGACCACCGGATCCACTTCGTAGTCCTCGGCGGGCACGCCGAAGCACATGCGCAGGAAGTTCTCTGCGTAGTTGAGCTTGTTCTGGGGGTAGAGCTGCGGCTCACCCATGGACTTCTTGAACGCGTAGGCGGCCAGAGTGGGAACCTTGGCGAGCAGGCGGATGGTGGAGATCTCCACCTGTTCCTTGTCGAACGGGTCCAGGGAGTCCGAATAGAACGTGGAGAGCGCGGAAACGGCCGAAGACAGCACGGGCATGGGGTGCGCGGAACGCGGGAAGCCGTTGAAGAACATCTTGATGTCTTCGTGAACCATGGTGTGGGTGGTGATGCGGTGCTCGAAGTCTTCGTACTGCTCGCGAGTGGGCAGCTCACCGTAGATCAGCAGGTAGGCGGTCTCCACAAAGTTGGAGTGCTCCGCCAATTCCTCGATCGGGTAACCGCGGTAACGGAGAATGCCGTTGTTACCGTCGATGTAGGTGACCTGGGACCTGGTGTTGGCCGTGTTCATGAAGCCGGGATCGTAGGTCACGTTGCCGGTTTCCTTGAGCAACGAACCCAGACCGTAGCCCTGGTTGCCTTCGGTGACTTCCAGAACGGGCAGCTCCAAAGCCTTGCCGTCCTGGTAGTTCAGTTCAACCTTCTGGGCGTTCTTCTTGGCCTCTGCCATGGTGTTGTCCTCCACGGTTTGCTTGGGGTGCCCCGCGAGCGGTTCGCGGTCCCATTCACAGCAACAACTGCGTTGCCATGACTGTCACGCACATACTGGGACACAGTTTGATCATCATCTAACCTACCCCGTGGTGTGGCGTAGGTTCCACTCTTTCGAGCCGCGTCGAGTGTGGTTACACAGCCTCGCGCAACCGTGCTACAGCTGCGTCGATCCGCTCGTCACTGGCGGTCATGGACAGCCGTACGTAACCGTTTCCGGCGTCTCCGTAGAACGTTCCGGGGCCCACCACGATACCCAGCTCGGCAAAGCGGCCAACGGTCTCCCAGGTGTCCTCCCCCGCGGTGCCCCACAGGTACAGACCGGCCTCGGAATGGTCGATGCGTAGACCGAAGGCTTCCACGGCGGGGAGTAATTTGGCGCGGCGTTCGCGGTAGAGCGCCTTCTGGGACGCAACGTGGGCGTCATCGGCGAGCGCTACCCGCATGGCTTCCTGCACGGGGTAGGGCACGATCATGCCCGCGTGTTTGCGCGAGTTGATCAACGACGGCATCAGAGCGGGGTCGCCTGCCAGGAAGGCGGCGCGGTATCCGGCCAGGTTCGACTGCTTGGACAACGAGTACGCGCTCAGCACGAGGGAAAGGTCTCCCCCGGTCACGCGCTCGTCCAGCACCGACGGCACGGGTTCGCCGCCCTCTGCGACGTCCCAAGCACCCCAGCCCAGTTCCGCGTAGCACTCGTCGGAGACGACCACGGCTCCCTGCGCTCGCGCCTGGTCCACGATCTTCTTGAGACTTTCGGCGTCGCGCACGATTCCGGTGGGGTTACCCGGTGAGTTGACCCACACCATCCGCACGCGTGAACGCACCTCGGGGTCCAGGTCGTCCAGATCATCGGCGGCCACGGCCTCAGCTCCGGCGAGTTGCGCCCCGATGTCGTAGGTCGGGTAAGCAACGGTCGGACGCGCCACGACGTCCCCCGGGCCCAGTCCCAGCAGCAGCGGCAGCCAGGCGACCAGTTCCTTGGAACCCACGGTGGGCATCACGGCGGCCGGGTCCAGGTTGGCGACGTCGCGGCGTCGGGCGTACCAGTCCACGATCGCCTCGCGCAGCGCGGGGGTTCCGTGCGTGGTGGGATACCCGGGCGCGTCCGCAGCGGTGGCGAGCGCATCCTGGATCACGAGCGGTGTGGGATCAACGGGCGTGCCGATGGATAGGTCCACCGTGCCGTCCGGATGCTCAGCGGCGCGCTCACGATAGGGCGCGAGCGAATTCCACGGGTAGTCCGGCAGGTTCAGTCCGAAGGCGCGCGGCTGCGTCACGTTCAGTCCTGATTCTGCGGGGGCAGCTCGGCGATGATCGGGTGGTCCTTGTGGGTGTTCCCCAGCTTGGCGGCACCACCCGGAGATCCCAGGTCATCGAAGAACTCCACGTTGGCCTTGTAGTACTCGGCCCACTCTTCCGGGGTGTCGTCCTCGTAGTAAATGGCTTCCACGGGGCACACCGGTTCGCACGCGCCGCAGTCCACGCACTCGTCCGGGTGGATGTACAGGGAGCGTTCTCCCTCGTAGATGCAATCCACGGGACATTCTTCGACGCATGCCTTGTCCTTGACGTCCACACAAGGCTGAGCGATCACGTATGTCACGGTAAACGTACCTTTCCTGGTTCGAGGGGATCAGCCAACAGTCTAACCGGGTGGTCAGCGGCGTGCTTGCCGACGGAGTCGGACGATGTAGCGGCCCGTCATAATCACGGCGGCCATCACGGCCACGAAAATCACGGCGAACCACGCGTAGCCGACCATGCCGATGGGCGCGTCCCACGAGGTGACCACCAGGGCCGAGCCGTTCTTGAGATAGGCGTAAGCCCACGAGAGCACATACGTCAACAATCCTGGAACCGCCGCGCCCCAGACGCGGCGGGTCGCGGTGCCGCACCACACACTTGCGAACCACACGAGCGCGCCGGAGAACAGCAGTCCCCACGGCAGCCACACAGACTCATTGACGTACCAGATGTTCGCGTGCATCACGGTGGCCACGGAGCCGATCAACAGGCCGGTGATCACGGTGGTCAGCACGGAGGACAGGCTGGTCGGGCGCGCCGACGCCGCTCCGGTCTCGGTGGCATCGTTCGCCGCGGCGGGTTCGTCCACCGAATTCGCAACGGCGGGATCCGCGACAGCAGGCTTAGTGTCATCCGCGGAAAGTCGGCCGGCGGAGTTGTCTCCAGTGGCGGCCTGGTCCACGCGGTTCCCGTTCCCGGCGGAGTTCTGCCACGGGGCCGGGTTCACGGATGTTCGTTCGGTGCTGCTCACGAGTGATCACCGCTGGACGAGTCACCGCTGAGCAAGCGGTAGTGCTCGGTAGCTGTCAATGCCTGCGGAACACCGTTGGACAGTTCGAACGTCTCGGGTGCGTCCTCCGGCAAAACAATTTGGGTGGCGTGGGCGGTCATGGCCGCTCGTTTGGCGTCGAGGTCGCCGGCAATTACGGCCTGTTGACGCTGATCTGCGAGATCCACGTCGCCCTCGGTTCCCCACACGAGCTGTACGTCCCAAGCTTCCGCTCCGTTGGCGGGAGTGGCCGCCTGGGATATGCCGAGCATCGTGACGTGATGGGTGCGCACATGGTCCGGGTGGCCGTACCCGCCGTCGTCACAGTAGGTGACCACCACGTGCGGCCGCACTGTACGGATGGCCGCAGCCACGTGAGACGCCGCCTCATCCTCGGTGGCGGAGGTGAGGGCTGCCGGGGAGACGTCCTCGGCGGGCTGTGCCCTACCGTCGTCGCCCCAGCTCATCCCGGAATCCAGGTAACGGCCCAGTCCGTTGGCGAATCCTACGGACTCATCGAGGGCGGGAGTCTCCCCCGCGAAAAATCGATCGGAGAAACCGAGTGCCGCGGCGGCGTCGTCGAGCTCCCCCACGCGATACAGGCCCAGGGCCGTGCCGTCGGTGTCGGGGCAGCCGGGCTGGCCGACTTCCAGGTGACGGAGTGGTGCGGGGATGACCTCACCGCGTTCACCGCGCGTCATGGTGAGCAGCACGTTGCTGGCACCGTTGCGGGCGTAGTGGGCGATCGAGCCGCCCGTGGCAATGGACTCGTCGTCCGGGTGGGCATGAACCCACAGGATCCGCGCCCCCCCCGGGGCACGGTCTGACGGCAGCAGTGAATCCACTGCGCCTTCGGTGACCGTGCCCGCTGTGGGGTATTGCGGAATGCTCATAATCAGACGCGAGCCCGCTGACGAGCAGCCTTCACACGCTCGTTGGCGTCCAGGACAACCTTGCGGATACGAATGGCCTCCGGGGTAACCTCAACGCATTCGTCCTCGCGAGCGAACTCGAGGCACTCCTCGAGCGTGAGCTTACGCGGAGGCGTGAGGTGCTCGAAGCTGTCCGAGGTGGAGGAGCGCATGTTGGTGAGCTTCTTCTCCTTGGTGATGTTCACATCCATGTCGTCAGCGCGAGAGTTCTCACCCACGATCATGCCTTCGTAGACCTCGGACGTGGGCTCCACGAAGAACGTACCGCGTTCCTGCAGGTTGATCATGGCGAACGGGGTGACCACACCGGCGCGGTCCGCGATGAGCGAACCGTTGGTGCGGTACTCGATGTCACCGGCCCACGGCTCGTAACCGTCCGCGTACGACGACGCGATGCCGGCACCGCGAGTCTCGGTCAGGAACCTGGTACGGAAGCCGATCAGGCCGCGCGACGGAACCTTGAATTCCATGCGCACCCAACCCGTGCCGTGATTGACCATGCCCTCCATGCGACCCTTACGTCCGGCCATGAGCTGGGTGATGGCGCCGAGGAACTCGTCCGGAGCGTCGATCGTCATGTGCTCGTAGGGCTCGTGCACCTTGCCGTCGATGGTCTTGGTGACCACCTGCGGCTTACCGGCAGTGATCTCGAACCCTTCGCGGCGCATCTGCTCGACCAGGATGGCCAGAGCCAGTTCGCCACGGCCCTGAACTTCCCAGGCGTCAGGACGCTGAGTGGGCAGAACCTTGAGCGAGACGTTACCGATGAGCTCCTTGTCCAGGCGGTCCTTCACCTGACGGGCCGTCACCTTGGCGCCCTTGACGCGGCCGGCCAACGGAGAAGTGTTGATGCCGATGGTCATGGAGATCGCGGGATCATCCACGGTGATCAGCGGCAGCGGCTGGGGGTTCTCCGGATCGGTCAGGGTCTCACCAATGGTGATGTCCTCGATACCGGCAACGGCCACGATCTCGCCGGGGCCCGCAGATTCTGCAGGAACGCGGTCCAAGCCCTTGGTGGCCAGCAGCTCGGAGATCCGAACGTTCTTCAACTGGCCGTCCTGGCGGGCCCACGCAACGGTCTGGCCCTTCTTGAGGGTGCCGTTGAAGATACGCAGCAGAGCCAGACGACCCAGGAACGGGGAAGCGTCAAGGTTGGTCACGTGCGCCTGCAGCACGCCGCCCTCTTGATAGGTAGGTGCGGGAATGTGCTCGATGATAGTCTTGAACAGCGGCTCGAGGTCCTCGTTGTCGGGGAGCTCACCGTTGCCGGGCTGTTCGGTGGAAGCGCGACCGGCCTTGCCGGAAGCGTAGACCACGGGGACGTCCAGCACTGCGTCCAGGTCCATCTCCGGGTAGTCCTCGGAGATGTCCGAGGCCAGGCCGAGCAGCAGATCCATGGTCTCGGAGACCACTTCTTCGATGCGGGCATCCGGGCGGTCCACCTTGTTGACCACGAGGATCACGGGCAGCTTGGCCTCAAGGGCCTTACGCAGCACGAAACGGGTCTGGGGCAAAGGGCCCTCGGAAGCATCGACCAGAAGCACAACGCCGTCCACCATGGACAGACCGCGCTCCACCTCGCCACCGAAATCGGCGTGGCCGGGGGTGTCGATCACGTTGATGGTGATGGTCTCGCCGTCGGCCGAGGGGCCGTCGTAGAACACGGTGGTGTTCTTCGCGAGGATGGTGATGCCCTTCTCCCGCTCCAGGTCACCCGAGTCCATGACTCGTTCTTCGACCTCTCCGTGTGAGGAGAAAGCGTGCGTCTGCTGGAGCATGGCATCGACAATGGTGGTCTTGCCGTGGTCAACGTGGGCAACAATTGCCACGTTGCGCAGATCGGCGCGCTGGGCGGTGGTTTCAGACATACGCAGGTCTCTCTTCATAGATCGAGGTAGAGGGGAATCTCAACGATTCTACTCTTCTTGATGGACATGCTCGTCCACACGTGACCTATCACTCACTTTTGATGGGTTCTCGGAGGCAGCTCAACGAAAGTGGCCCGGGTCCATCTCCCGAGCCACTCCGCATAGTTTTCCCTTAGCCCAACAATTCCGGCCTGTGCCACGGCTTGTCCTGAACGTGCTCGTCCACGAAGGCCAGGACGGTCTCGTACCAGGTACGCGCGTTGGCCGGCTTGAGGATCCAGTGATTCTCATCCGGGAAGTACAAGAACCTGTGCCCTTCCACCGCGGTGTGCCGCTGCAGATCCGACCACAGTTGCAAACCCTGGGAAATCGGAACGCGATAGTCCTTATCACCGTGGATCACCAGCATGGGGACTTGGATGTCACCCACGAACCGATGGGGTGAATAGTGATCCGCTTGCGACGGCACCATGGCTTCCTCCCACTCGGTGTTGTCGGTGGTCGAACCCATGGTGTTCAGGTCCCACAGCGACGCGTGGGTCACAATGCATTTGAATCGATCCCCTGTGTGACCGGCCACCCAGTTGGCCATGTAGCCACCGTAGGAACCACCCAACAGTGCTTGTCGCTCGCCATCGATGTCCTGCCGTTGAGTGGTGGCCTCGACCAGCGCCATGACATCCGTAAATGGGGTCCCACCCAATTCTTGCTGACCGCGGTCGATCATGTGCTGGCCATAGCCGGTGGAGATCGCCGGGTCGGGAAGCAGCACGGCATAACCACTTGCCACGAAGGGCCACGGGTTCCAACGCCATGACCACGCGTTGTTGGACGCCCACGGCCCACCATGCACGAACACGAGCAGCGGAAGCTCCTCGGCCGCGGCGGTGTCCGGCAGCGCGAGCCAGGCCCGAATCTCCGTTCCGTCCTCGGCCGCTGTGGTGACCTCTTCGAGCCTCCCAGCCGGAGTGGCATCGGGCAGGAGCCCCTGAACCGGTGCGGGATCCGACGAGAATCCCTCGCTCGGCCACGACACGAGCTCCTCGGGTCGGTCCAGGCGGGATCGCAGAGCCCAGAGCCGCTCCCCCGTTACGTGAACAGATCGGTACGTCCAGCCTTGACCATCGCCGCCGGCAGCAATATCGACGCGCGGTTCATCCCCTGGTGCACAACTGATGCGCAGCACAATGCCGCGGCCACGGTAATCGGCGCTGCACACCACGGTAGCTTCATCAATCCACTGCGGATCCTCTCCCCAGTACTGGTCTCCGGGCAGGATCTCGCGTGCGTCACCCGACGCGAAGTCGTAAACGCACAGCGATATGGAGAGATTCTGCGTACTGGTCCACAGCCGCTCTTTGACGATGATGGCCCGGGCTCCGTCCGGGCTGACAGGACCTGCTTCCCACCAAGTGTCCTGTTCGACGGGGCGGATAAGTTCGGGCTCCCCAGTGCCATCGTCGGTGACGGGCACACGCCAGATCTCCGAACGTTCCCACCCACCGTCCATCCAAGCTTGCACGGTGACCACCGCAAAACTCCCGTCCGGCGAGGGCTCATAACCCAGCAAACGACCCTCCGGAAGTCGAACGTGCCGTGCTTGGTCCTGGACCGAAGCGCCGTCGGCAGCAGCGACAGCGTCCACGAACCAGAGCGTGGGCACATCCGGCCCCAGATCGTGGTCCCAATCGCGGGTGGGTGCCGACTCGTACAACACCGCACTCACGCCCGAGTCTTCGCGCAAGTTGTCCAACCGCTCGTTCTCGGCGGTGACCTCATTGGCGTGGCGGGCAGACGGGAGCGTGCCACTTACGAAGAACAGACGGTCGCCACCCAGCTTGAGGTCTTCGACGCCGCCGGGCCGTTCCAGAATCATCCGCGCCTCGCCGTACGGGGGCAAAAGCCACAGCCGTGTGCGGTCCTTGTCGTCCTGGCTGGCCGGGCGCGCAGACGAGAAGAAGAGGGCGCCGCCGACCCCTGGACACACTTCCGACACACCGTGCTGATCGTGAGTCAGCTGCCGGGTCTGGATCTCGTCCTGGTCCGTCCCTACCGACCACGCCTGCGTCACGTACTTCTTGCCATCAGTAGACAGCTCTTTACGGAGGGCCACCACAGTGCCCGATTCGTGGGTATTGAATCCGGACAGGCGAGGAGACGCGATCAAATGCTCGGGGGTATCTACACGGAATGTCATGTAGGTCACACTAACGCGATGCTCTGACACCCAGAGTGCGGACTGTGCCAGCAATACCCTCGGGGGTACTTGCGCTATACCCCCTAGGGTATTACCGTTTTGGTCAACACCCGGAGGAGCAGCAGGCTCCCCGATGTCACAAGTAAGGAGAACTCCTCATGCTTCTGGAACGTATCTACGACGAGGACTTGGCCCAGGCGAGCTTCGTGATCGGCTGCCAAGCCAAGAAAGAGGCCATCGTGGTCGATCCACGACGCGACCTTGACGTTTATGTGAAGATCGCGGAGAAGAACGACATGAAGATCGTGGGTGTGACCGAGACTCACATCCATGCAGATTTCCTCTCCGGTACTCGTGAATTGGCCTCGGCCACTGGTGCCACCATGTACGTCTCGGGAGAAGGTGGCCAGGATTGGCAGTACGAATTCGACGCAACCCGCCTCTATGACGGGAGCGAGATCAAACTTGGCAACATCACCATTACCGCAGTACACACCCCCGGACACACACCCGAGCACCTCTCGTACCTCGTCACCGACGGCGCGTTCGCGGACGACCCGGGCTACATGCTCACCGGAGACTTCGTGTTCTCGGGTGACCTGGGCCGACCCGATCTGCTCGATGAGGCCGCCGGCGGTGTCGATACCCGTTTCGAGGGTGCCAAGCAGATGTTCAAGAGCCTTCGAGACAAGTTCTTGACCTTGCCGGACCTCGTGCAGGTGTTCCCCGGCCACGGCGCCGGATCTGCCTGCGGTAAGTCCCTGGGCGCTATCCCCTCCACCACCGTGGGCTATGAGCGCCGCTTCTCCTGGTGGGCCTCCTACGCGGAGAACAACGACGAACGGGGATTCATCGACGAGCTCCTCGATGGGCAGCCTGACGCACCGTTCTACTTCGGCCGCATGAAGAACCAGAACCGCCGCGGCCCGGAGATCATGGGTGAACGCGCCCCGCTGGAAGAACTCGACAACGCGGAGGTCGCCAAGAAGCTGGAAGCCGACGAAGTCAGCTTCGTGGATACCCGTTCCGCGGACGCCGTCCACAATGGCACCGTTGAAGGTGCACTGAACATTCCAGGCTCCGGCAATACCGCCACGTATGGGGCCTGGGCGGTGAACCCGGAAACGGATGATCGCCCCCTGGTCCTCTTGGCGGAAGACCAGGAGTCGGCGCAGAGCATCTGGGACCACCTGGTGCGTGTGGGCATCGACAAGGTGGCCGGATATGTGACCTCGTTTGATGGGCTCCCCATTTCCAAACCTCAGGTGATCAACCCAGGAGATGTGGAATCCTTCGATGCAGCAACGCTTCTGGACGTGCGCGCGGTGAGCGAATACGACGAGGGACACATTCCCGGCGCCACCCAGCTGCACGGTGGTCGAGTGCTGTGGAACTTGGACAAGCTCCCCCAGCACGGAACCATCGTCACGTACTGCAAGAGCGGGGCGCGTAGCTCGATCGTCGCGAACGTCCTACGCCACGCCGGTTTCGACGTGGCCGAACTCAAGGGCTCCTACGATGCCTGGGCAATTCACCAGGACTCCGTCAGCAGCGCCTCTCCCTAAGAAATCCTGACGACCGAGGCCGGGAGGTCCACCCATTGCGGGTGGGCCTCCCGGCCTTTTGGTGTCCGGCTTCCCGTGGAGAACCCGTCACCCAGCGCCGTCATTGGCTCTGCACCATGGGCATGACTCCAGGTAGGCCACTGTACATTGCGCCCGAATAACCGGTTCAAGAAAACTCCCCGTCGAATGAGCTGAAACTTAGCTCATCCGGCGGGGAGTTCCTTATCGCCTGCGATTTCCTCGAGAAAAGGGAGCTCGCACGACCGGGGGTCAGCCAGCGAACGCCTTAGACCTGAGGGGACAACGGGGAACGGCGAACCAGCAGACCAGCGCGGCGACAGCAGCAGCCCCGGCTGCACCCGCCACGATCAGGCCTCCCACGCCCGGCAGTTCCTGAGCGAGTACGAAGAATCCCATGACGAGCACGAAGATCCCGAACCCTTTCCGCAATGCGGCTTCCGGGATCTTTCCCGCCAGCCGAGCACCAATCACTGACCCCACTATTGCGGCGGCCGTGACGGCCCCTACGAGTGCCCAGTTCAGCGAGACGGAAGTGAGATAGCCGCCCAGTCCCGCGAAGGACTTCATGGCGATGACCACGAGCGAGGTTCCCACAGCAACCGGCATGGACAGGCCGCCGAGCAACGCCAGGGCCGGGACGACCAGGAAACCTCCGCCGGCCCCGACCAGGCCGGTGACCAGGCCCACCACGAGCCCCTCGATGAGAATTTTGACGATCGGCAGATCCGTGCGCTCAGAGCTCTCCTTCTCCTTCTTTCGACCACGAATCATCGCCAAGGACGTGGCCACCATCATCACGGCAAATGCAATCATCAGCACCGTGCCTGGGATGTACCCGCCGGCCAGTCCCCCGAGGAACGCGCCGACCATGCTGGCAAGCCCGAAAATCAACGCGGTTCGCCACTTCACCCGTCCCTGGCGGGCATGCGTAACAGCACTGAAGACCGAGGTCACCCCCACCACGAAGAGCGACGCCGCAATGGCCTCCTTGGGATCCAATCCGGCCACGTAGGTGAGGATCGGAACGGTGAGAATGGATCCGCCGCCACCGAGCAGCCCCAGCGAGAGTCCGATCATGATCGACAACAACAGGGTCAGTGCAAGAGTCAGTGTCATGAGAAGTCCTGTCCCCCTAAAGCTCCGCACCTTCGGGCACGCAACTTCAGGGATTACTCGGAGCGTGCCGGGATCTGCTGAATGGCCGAGGTGGCGGTGGGCTCCACCGCCGCCCTATTCCATGGCATGGCCGACAGTGCCTTGCCCATGGCGCAGGTATTGGTAGCGGCGGAGAAGGTGAGCCCGGTGCCAATAATTCCGGCCACAGTACGCAGCTTGGGCGAAACGAACTTTCCGCCGACCAAACCGGCCAACACCAAGGAACCGGCCACCAGACGCACCTGTCGTTCGAGATCCCAGCGGGATGCGCCGCGCACCACATCACCACCGGCATCGGCGAACCCCGAGGCACCACCTTCAAGCACGTATGCCGATTCGAGCCCCACCGTGGCCAGCCGTTGACGCGCTTGCTCTGCCCGAACGCCCGAGTGGCACACCAGCACAACGCGCTCACCCAGCCGGGAAACGAGGTCTTCCGTGTGCTCGGACAGCAGGTTCAGCGGCACGTTGTAGGAGCCCTTGATGTGGAGGGACTGGAACTCGGCCGCAGACCGGACGTCAATCACCGCCAGATCCTGGTGTTGCGCCATCCACTCGCGGAGGGTCTGAGGGCTGACGTCGGTGACGGTGGGAGTAGACATGAGCGTCCTTTCGAGTAATTGAGCCGAAGTGATGACGTCAGTATGCTTGATACCCCTAGGGGTATGCAAACGCCCCCGGGGGTATAAGATGCTTTCAAACATCACATTCAGGAGACCCCATGGAACTTGACCCCTCAGACATCACACCTGCCATCAATCGACTCAAGCGAGCCCAGGGCCAACTCGCAGCGGTCATTCGCATGGCCGAAGATGGCAAGGAGTGCAAGGACGTGGTCACCCAATTGTCCGCCGTGTCCAAAGCCCTGGACCGCGCAGGCTTCTTGATCGTCGCGAGCGGCCTCGAACAGTGCTTCAAGAACCCGGACGAAGCCATGGACAAGAAGGAAATGGAGAAGCTATTCCTCTCCCTTGCCTAACGGCTCACAGTGGACTCGCCACCCTCGAACCTCACAGATGAGATGCAGGCTGCCAGGATGGCCGAATGAACACGCGCCAGATTTTCGCTGCCCTCGCGAACTCCGATACTCGCGATATGTAGGCCCGGGTCATCCTCGGTCAAGCCCCCGAGTCGCCCACCTCCAAGCAATCGCGGGCCCTCCTGAACCTGCACCGCGCAGGCTTGATCGACACCGCCGACGGCGCATGGTCACCTACCGAGGTGTTCCGTGAGCTCTTGACCGAGGGCGCCAGGGACACACCCAAGGGTTACGAGCGATTTCTGGAGAACGGGCGCGTTGCACGGTGGCCGTCCAAGGCAGCGGACAAAGACGGACTGATCCGATGGATCATGGATCAATGTTTGGCAACTGACGAGCGCGTCGAAGAGCGAGAGCTCAATGACCGGATTGAGAAGTTCAGCGATGATCCGGCCCTGATTCGCCGGCACTGCGTGGACACCGGGTACATCATGCGAGCCCCGGACGGCACCGATTACCGCACGTAGAAGCCGGGCTCACTCGCGTTAGCAGTTATTCATTTCAATTGGTGTCATGTGTGATTAATGTGCATTTCACGCGGATGCCCTGAATCCCACTAGCTAATGCAGGGATGATTTAGCGGCTACCCAATTACGAAACACTTTTCACGGACCGCGGACCCGCGAGATGCCCGTCACGGCAAGTCAATGCTCTCCTTGGTAGGCAATTAGAGAACATGGGACTTCACTAATTTAATTACGTCAGAGTGGTTTGATCTAAGGTTCAACTTACTTGTAAGACGGGGTTTTCGCTCGTATCTTTATAAATACGAACCGCCTGAGAGGAACAGATCATGGCTACTTTGACCGCCGTCTCCGCTTGCGCCGCCACCGCGTGCGCCTACAACGACAACGGCTGCTCCGCGCCCGCCATCACCGTGGGCGGCAGCGGCTCCACCGCATCCTGCACCACTTTCATTTCCCTGGACGCTCGCGGAGGCCTGCCCACCGCCAACGGCCAGGTTGGCGCGTGCCAGCGCCTCGAGTGCAAGCACAACACCGACCTGCTGTGCACCGCGTCCTCCATCGAGATGACCGGCGACACCGCTAACTGTGCATCCTACGAAGCCGAGTAATCACTGACTTCCGAACACAACCGTGCCCGAGCGTTCTTCACGAACGCACTGGCACGGTTTTTTGTTCTGACGAGCCAGCCGCCTGGGCGACTACCCACCCCCAGATTGAGGGTGAATCCGGGTCGATTATTCGGCGGCGCCCACTCGAGCCCCGAACAGGGACTCCACACGGGCCAAGAGACCACCACACTCCACCACGGACTCGCGGTCGAAGGGCACGAAGAACACACGAGTGCGCTCGGCGCCGTTGCGCATGACCGTCAATCCTGTGACATCGACATCCACCACGAACTCTCGGTTCTTGGTGTGGGAGCAACCTCCGGCAGAGGGTTTCTCACTCAAGACACGCGCTTCGACCCAGCCGTTGCTGACGGCATCGCACAGCGAGGCAAGATCAACGGAATCCAGGCTGGACGCAACATCCAGACCAACGGTCTCGATGTCACCCAAGCCGGCCAGAGCGACGTCGTCATGCCGCTCGACCAGGTGCGCGAACGGAATGGCCGTGGCACCCACGCCGTCGTGCAGCAGGACGCGTGAGACTCGGACGATGCCGAGCATTCCGAGGGGCGACTCGGCCACGGCTTTGACCATCTCGGGCACGTCGTCGTACTCGAGTACATCGGAAGCGCGCTCGGAATCCAACCATTCGAGCTGACCGAGCATGTGCGCGCTGGCCGTGAGAATCTCCACGCGAGGTTCCGGGGAGAGCTTGGTGATGTCCATCCGAACGTCCATACGCGTGCCCGGGTTGAGCAGAACCGCGTCATCGGAGCCGGAGAACACCGTGGTCGCCACCATGAGGTCGCCACTGCCGGTCATGCCGTGCGCCAGGGCATCGAGCGTGGGCTGTCCTTCGAGCCCGTAGGCAACCAGCGCCGCGCGCCCCGCTCCCGCAAGCATTCGATGTGCCAGTGACACTGCTCGATCGCGGGTGCTGGAACCTTGAGACTGGCCACCAATCGTTCGCTCGACCATGGCTTCCTCGCTCTCTGTGTGGCTATCGAAACTTAGGAAAGCCTAACCTTTGGCATCCTTCGTGTGAAGAGCATCTCATGAAATACGTCAGATTTTAATGACTTAAATCCACTCGATTGAGTCCAAGCGCGTTCTCAATGTGATGCAGATCATCTTCTGGATGTGAAACCATCTGTTCCATGAGCTTCCTGGATACCCGGCCAACACGGATGTTGACTCTCGCAGCCGCGGTTTCGTTGACCGCGGGCGCTCTGGTGGGGTGTTCGGATACAACCCAGGAGACGAACGATCCAGCGGCCGGGTCCACGGAGCCCACTTCCGCCGAGTCCTCCCCCACATTGCCAGCCGCCGCAGCCGGCCCCGAGTGTCCGGAAGATAGTTGCATCACCATGGCCGTGACCGGCGACCTCTTGTTGCACCACGGGTTGTGGGAGAATTTCGCCACGGACCCTGCCCCCCGAGACGGTGAGCATTTTGATTTCGAGCCGTTGCTGGCCGGGCAGCGCCCGTACCTGGAGAACTCCGATATCGGCGTCTGTCATGCCGAGACTCCCGTAGCGGAAAAGGGCGGGCCTTACGCGGACTACCCCGATTTCCAGGTTCCCCCGGAAATTTTCACCGCTGTGAAGTCGGTGGGTTATGACGCGTGCACCACAGCTAGCAACCACACCGTCGACCACGGGACCGAGGGGCTCAATCGGACGTTGACGTCCTTGGACGAGGCCGGTTTGCAGCACACCGGCTCCTACGATTCTCAGCGGGCGTCTGAAGAACCGCTGCTCCTTCATACGGAAACCGGCACCGTGGCGATCGTGACGGGCACCAACAGTCTCAACAAAAAAGTGCCGGACCATGATTGGCAGGTGGACCGCTTCCGGAACGGCGAAGACCCCACCGTGGACCCGGAGGTTGCCCAGGCTGATCTCGACCACGCCGTCAGTCAGGCGGAAAAGGCCCGCGAGCACGGTGCGGATGTAGTGGTGGCAGCAATGCATTCCATCATCGAATACACGGATACGGCCGATGACTTCCAAGTCCGTACCGCCCACGCACTGGCCAACTCCGGCGCCTTTGACGCCATCTACGGGCACGGATCCCACAGCGTTCAGCCCATCGAAAATCACGACGGTACCTGGATCGTCTACGGCGTGGGTAACACGGTCACGGAGACCGCCCCCATGATGCCGAGCAACAACGATGGTCTGATCGCACGGTTCCAGTTCGCGAAAACGGAGAACGGCAACTGGGACGTCAGTGACCTGTCCTGGGCCCCCAGCTCGAACACGCAGGGCGGTCAGTACGCGTGGTGCTCGACGGCCTCGGACTCGCCGAACGGGATCTGCCGCTCGCAAGCGCAAGACACACAGAACCGCGAGCGCATCGCCCAGATCGTCAACACGCCGTCCGCGGTAGAGAATGGCCTCCGCGAATGGCTCGTCAGTGAAGACGTTCCCGTGAAGAATTAAGGCCTCCAGCGTGAAGTGAGGGTCGTGCTGATTCCTGACTCGGAATCTGCACGACCCTCACTTGAGGTTCGCCCGGCGTAGCCACACCGGCGGCAGCGGAAGCTAGCCCTGTACGCCCAGCTTCTCAAGGATGATCTGGCGCACGCGACCGGCGTCTGCCTGCCCACGGGTTGCCTTCATGACCGGGCCGATGAGCGCACCCACGGCCTGAACCTTGCCACCCTTGATCTTCTCCACCACGTCCGGCATCTGGGCCATGGCGTCGTCCACGGCGGCCGTCAGGGCGCCGTCGTCGGAGACGACCGCAAGCCCCCGAGCCTCGACGATCTCGGACGGGGAACCCTCGCCCTCGATCACGAAACCGATGACCTTCTTGGCCAGCTTGTCGTTGATCTTGCCCTCATCGATCAGGGCGTTGACCTCGACCACGTGGGCCGCGGTCACCGGCAGATCCACGATCTCGACCTCGGCTTGCTTGGCCAGACGGGCGATCTCGCCCATCCACCACTTGCGGGCCACGGCCGGGGAAGCACCAGCCGCGATGGTCTGCTCGATCTCGTCCATGACGCCGGCGTTCACGACGTCCCGGAACTCTTCGTCCGAGTAACCCCACTCGGCCTTGAGACGCTTGCGGCGCTGGGCCGGCGGCTCGGGCAGCTGAGCCCGCAGTTCCTCGATCCAGGCTTCCGTGGTGACCACGGGAACCAGGTCCGGTTCGGGGAAGTAACGGTAATCATCAGCGTCCGACTTGGGGCGACCTGAGGTGGTGGACCGGGTGTCCTCGTGCCAGTGACGGGTTTCCTGAACAATCTTCTCGCCCGCCGACAGCACGGCGGCGTGGCGCTGGATCTCGAAACGCACCGCGCGTTCGACGGCGCGCAGCGAGTTCACGTTCTTGGTCTCCGAGCGCGTACCGAACTCCGTGGTGCCCTTGGGCATCAGGGACACGTTGGCGTCACAGCGCACGTTGCCGCGCTCCATACGTGCGTCGGAGATACCCAGGTTCTTCACGATCTCGCGAATCGCTGCAACGTACACGCGGGCCAGCTCGGGAGCGCGCGAACCGGCGCCCACGATGGGCTTGGTTACGATCTCGATGAGCGGTACGCCCGAGCGGTTGTAGTCGACCAGCGAGTGTGATGCGCCCTGAATACGACCAGTCGCGCCACCCACGTGGGTGAGCTTGCCTGCGTCCTCCTCCATGTGCGCCCGCTCGATCTCGATGGTGAACGGCGTGCCGTCCTCGAGCTCGAGTTCCAGCTGACCGTCAAAGGCGATCGGCTCGTCGTACTGCGAGGTCTGGAAGTTCTTGGGCGTATCCGGGTAGAAGTAGTTCTTCCGGGCGAAGTGACACTTTTCTGCAATGGAGCAGTTCAGCGCCAGCCCCAGCTTGATCGCCGATTCCACGGCCTTGCCGTTGACCACGGGCAGCACACCGGGCAGACCCAGGGACACCGGGGTGATGTTGGTGTTGGGCTCATCGCCAAAGGTGTTGGGGGCGGCGTCGAACATCTTGGTGTTGGTGTTCAACTCCACGTGCACCTCGAAACCCAGCACGGGATCGAAGCGCTCCATGGCCTCTTCGAAGGACAGGACGTCCTCGCTCATTATTTGCCTCCCAGCGCGGCACCGGCCGCAAAGTCACGAACGGTAGTGGCGACGTCGCCGCGAGACGACCACACGGGACCGCCCCACTTCTCGTTGAGCAATCGTTCCAGGCCAGCACCGGCGCGGTAGACGCGGGCATCCTCGCGGGCCGGGGCCATGAACTGGATACCCACGGGCAATCCGTCCTCGGGAGCCAGACCGCCCGGGAGCGAGATGGCCGGGATCCCCGCCAGGTTGGTGGGGATCGTGGCGATGTCGTTGAGGTACATCTGCATGGGGTCCGCGGACTCGTCCACGCCGCCGATCTTGAAGGCGGTGGTGGGTGCGGTGGGCGAGATCAGCACGTCGACCTTTTCGAAGGCGGCTTTGAAGTCGCGCTGCACCAGGGTGCGCACCTGCTGGGCCGAACCGTAGTAGGCGTCGTAGTAACCCGCCGACAGTGCATAGGTACCCAGGATGATGCGGCGCTTGACCTCGTCACCGAATCCGGCCGCGCGGGATGCTCCCATGACGCGCTCGATCGTGGGGTTGCCCTCCGGGACCACGCGCAAACCGAACCGAACGCCGTCGTACTTGGCGAGGTTGGAGGAGACCTCGGAGGACATGATCAGGTAGTAGGCGCCCAACGCGTACTCGAAGTTGGGGGTCTCGACCTCCACGACCTCGGCACCTGCGGACTGCAACAGCTCGACCGCCTCGTTGAAGCGCTGCTGTACACCGGCCTGGAATCCGTCACCGGTGAGCTGCTTGACCACGCCCACGCGCAGGCCCTTGAGCCCGCCGTCCTCGGCGCCCTGACGGGCGGCCGCGGCGAAGGAACCCACGGGATCGTTCAGGGAGGTGGAATCCTGCGGATCGTGCCCCGCGACAACCTCGTGCAACAGGGCCGAGTCCAGCACGGTGCGCGAGCACGGGCCCACCTGGTCCAACGAGGACGCCATGGCGATCACGCCGTAGCGAGAGACCGAACCATAGGTGGGCTTGACGCCCACGGTACCGGTGACCGCGGCCGGCTGGCGGATAGAACCGCCGGTATCCGTACCGAGGGCCAGGGGCGCCTGGAACGCGGAGACCGCAGCGGCGGAACCGCCACCGGAACCGCCCGGGATGCGGTTGAGATCCCACGGGTTACGGGTGGGACCGAACGCCGAGTGCTCCGTGGATGAGCCCATGGCGAACTCATCCAGGTTGGTCTTACCCAGAATGGGCATCTTGGCGGCGCGCAGTTTCTTGGTCACGGTGCCGTCGTAAGGGCTCATCCAGCCCTCGAGCATCCGGGATGCTGCGGTGGTGGGCTGGCCCTTGGTCACGATCAGGTCCTTGACCGCAATGGGCACACCGGCCAGCTCGTGCAGCTGCTCACCGTTGGCGCGAGCCTGGTCGACCTCCTGCGCAACCGCCAGCGCTTCCTCGCGGTTGCGGTGCAGGAACGCGTTGAGGCCGTCGGTACCCGTGTGCGGATCGGTCGAGTCCACGGCCTGACCCTCGGTGGCGTCGATCTGCTCGAAGTGCGCGTTGACCGCGTCAACGGACGAGACGTCCCCGGACGCCAGCTTGGCCGCGAGGTCTGCGGCCGAAAGTTCTACGATGCGTTCGCTCATGCTCACTCCCCATCCAGAATTGCGGGCACACGGAACTTGCCGTCCTGGCTGTCCGGTGCGTTGGAGAGGGCCTCTTCCTGGGTGAGGGTCTCCCCCACCACGTCCTCACGGAAAACGTTCTGCAACGGCAGCGGGTGGCTGGTTGCAGGAACGTCAGGTCCGGCGGCTTCGCTGACCGATGCCACGGACGAGACAATGAGGTCGAGTTCGCCCGCAACGCGCTTGAGCTCTTCCTCGGTCATCTCGATGTGCGCGAGGTCGGCCAGGTGGGCCACCTGCTCGCGATTAATCGCAGACATGCATGCTCCTGGTATTTGCTAGTGATTCCGATCCAGTCTAGCGAGCGCCTAGGCTTGACTCAGAACGCTCGACTTTTACCTATCTCACTAAGGGGTCCCCACTCGTGGCAAAGTCCTCCGCCCGCCCGCCCAAACGTCACTCCGGTGGCCCTTCCAAAAAGCCCCGTCTATCGCGTGCTGACGCGGCGAAGGCCCAGTCGGACCACGACAACGCCTGGCGCCAGTGGGTGTCCGACAGTGCCGTTGAGGCCGTGGACACCGCGCTGACCCACGTGCAGACCGTGGTGGAGGACCAGGTGCTGCAGTTCGGTGCCTTCCCCGTGTTCGTGGTCACCGGCTCCAAGGACGGCGAGTTCGAGTTGAACTCCCTGGACCCCGCAGAAACCGCAGACCGGCACCCGGATGACGTGCTGGAAGAACTCCGCGCCATGACCGCAGCCAAGGCCTCAGACCTGCTGGTCGCAGCATTGGCCTACCCCGCGACCTTGCCGGACCGTTCCGGGGCCCGGGCTGTGATCGTGGAGGTCGAACACCGCGAGCGGCTGAGCTTGGAAGTGGTCCAGGAGTACAAAACGGTCGAGTCCAAGGGCAAGGCCTTCGTGAACTTCGGGGACCCCCACACCGACCGCCGCTGGGACCCATGGCTCTTCGACGTGCGCAATTGAGCTAGCGCCATAAAAAAATCGCCGCCGTGCACCTTTGCACGGCGGCGGTTTTATGTGAGTCAGCCGCGACTCAACGAATTACCACTTGGGCAGCTCAGGCAATTCACCCTGGGTTTCGACGTTCTCGTCGTCACCGCGAGCCAACCAGGCCAGCATGCCTTCACGGTCGGAGGTGATCTCCTGGCCGCCGTCACCGATGACCCATTCGTCACGCTCCTCGGTGCGCAGGGTCATACCCGGTGCGTCCTTGGCACGCATGGTGCGAACAGCAGCTTCGACGGCGTTGAGCAGCGAGTCCGGGTCCGCCTCTTCGACGGTCCACGTGGTGTCCAGGTCGTGGTGGTGCACCACGACCTCCGACACGCGCACGGCCGGGATGGACGTGGCGGGAATGGGCTTGCCGTGCAGGTCCAGTTCCTCGGTCTTGATCTCACCCTTGAGGCGTTCGCACTGCTCCTCGAAGTAGTCCGCACTGTCACGAACCTTCTGGAAGAGCTCCTCCTTGGGAAGGGCTGCCAGCTCGTCGATCTCGCGATCGCGGGCTTCCTTGGATTCGTACAGCTCGGTGGGTTCACCGGTCACGGCCCAGTCGATGAGCTTGACCAGCGCATTGCCGTTCGACGCGATGTGAGCAATCACGTGCGCACGATCCCAGCCCTCGCACAGAGTGGGTTCGGTCATCTCGCGATCGGCCAGGGACTCGATGGTCGCCAGGAACATATCGGTCTCACGACGCAAGCGGGAAAGGTCAGAAGTGAGGCGTGCGGGATTAATCATGTCTCCACCCTAGTAAGTTTGCTGTGACACCCCGCACACATGACTGCCGGTGACACATACCGATTTCGTCCAAATACCTCCCTGAGTCGGAACCAGCGATACCCCTAGGGCGTGCCAATGATCATCTTCTGACGCAGTTCACGGCGTGCGCGCTGGGTGTCCGGGTCGGGCACCGGCACTGCCGCCAGCAAGCGCTTGGTGTAATCCTGCTCGGGGTTTCGCAGCACCACTTCGCGTTGTCCCTGCTCCACGATCCGGCCGTGCTGCATGACCACGATGCGGTCCGCGAGCCGGTCGATCACGGCAAGGTCGTGAGTCACGAACAAGCACGCGAAGCCCATTTCGGCCTGCAGTTCCTCGAACAGGTCCAGCACGGTGGCCTGCACGGAAACGTCCAGTGCGGACGTCGGCTCGTCCGCCACCAGCAGCTTGGGCTTGAGCGACAGCGCGCGAGCGATACCCACGCGTTGCTTCTGGCCACCCGAGAGTTCGTGCGGGTAACGGTTGCGATAGTTGCGCGGCAGACGGACCTGGTCCAGCAACTCTTCGATCCGACGCTGCAGCTCCTGTCCCTTGGCCATACCCGCCAGGAACATGGGCTCACCAATGGACTCACCGATCGGCAAGCGCGGATTCAGCGATGAGGACGGGTCCTGGAACACCATGCCCACGTCCTTGCGAACGGTGTTCAGTTCGCGTCGCTTCGCACCGTTGAGCTCGTGACCGTCCACGATCAGGGAGCCTTCTACGACCGGCAACAGTCCCACGGCGGCGCGACCGATGGTTGTCTTGCCCGAACCGGACTCACCCACCAGGCCGAGCACCTCGCCCGCTGCCACGGTCAGGCTCACGTCCTCCACCGCGCGGAACGCGGGATTGCGCCCCTGCTTGGGGTACTCGATGGCCACGTTCTTCAGCTGCAACACGGGCTCGGTCACTCGCAGCGCAGCAGTGTCGTCGCTGGGTTCTTGGTGGCGCGGAGTGCGCCTGGCATCACTGGGCAGTGTCGGACGCTCAGTGGCAGTCGCTGCCGTGGAACCCTCAGTCCCCTCGTCCTGCGGCGAGGTTCCCGTTGCCTCGGCTGCGGGGCCATCCTCCGAGGGTTGCGAATCGCCTTGCGCGGTCGACGACGCCGCTGCGTCACCTTGCCGATCTGAGGTCCCCTGAATTGCCGCGACCATGTCCACGGAATCGGCCTCGCTGCCACCGCCTTCTCCCAGGTGCGGCACCGACTCGAGCAGAGTCCTGGTGTAGGGATGCTCGGGGTTCGAGAAAATCTGCGCCGAGGTGCCCTGCTCCACGATGCGGCCCTTCTTCATCACCGCAATCCGGTCCGCGAGGTCCGCAACCACACCCATGTCGTGGGTGATCAGGATGACCGCAGAATCCAGCTTGTCCTTGAGATTGCGGATCAGGTCCAGAATCTCGGCCTGCACGGTGACGTCCAGGGCGGTGGTGGGCTCATCCGCGATCAGCAGCTTGGGATCACACGACAGTGACTGCGCGATCATGGCGCGCTGACGTTGGCCGCCGGAGAGTTGGTGGGGATAAGAGCGGAAGGCCTTCTCGGGATCGGGCAGCTCCACCATGGTGAGCATTTCTCGAGCACGGTCCGCGGCATCGGACGGAGACATGTCACGATGCAGACGGATGGTCTCCACGATCTGCTGGCCCACGGTGTACACCGGGTTCAGCGCGGTCATGGGTTCCTGGAAGATCACCGCGATCTCCTCACCGCGCACGCGCCGCAGGGCGGCACCCTGCAGGCCGATGAGTTCCTGTCCAGCCAACTTGGCCGAGCCACTGACTCGGGCGTTGGAAGGCAACAGACCCAGGATGGACATGGAGCTCGCCGACTTGCCCGAACCCGATTCGCCCACGATGGCCAGCACCTCACCGGCGGCCACGTGGTAGTTCATGTCGATCGCAGCCGGAACCCATTCCTTGTCCACACCGAAGTCAACCGACAGCCCGTCCACGACCAAGACCGATTCGCCGCGGGCCACGCGGTTACCCGTGCGCGTCCCCGCGGACGAGCTGCCTTCGGCGCCCTCGTGATTCTCTTTGGTCCGACTCACCTTTCGGTTGGATCGAAGCCGCCGCTCGCGGCGGCTCTGTGGCTGAGCGGCGGCGTCGTCCTGCCAGGGCGCGGAACCGGAAGCTTGTGCGTTAGGCGTGTTGTCCGAACCCGTGGGTCCCGGGGTGCCCTCCGGCTGACCGGGGGCTGAGTGCGAGGTGCTCATCGTGTGTGCTCCATCGTGTCTGAGACGTGGTGTGCGTGGGTTGCGAGGTGCGGATGCTTAGCATGGGGGCCATGCCCCACGAGCCGAACTCCACCGCAGAATCTCCGCGCGTATATCGCGCCACGTCCGCCGCTTGGCTCACCGGATTCTTGGTGGTCCTGGGTGTGGTCGTGGCGATTACTGGCTGGGGCCGGGAGCCGTGGCTCACGGTGGCCGGTCTGTGCAGCGGTGCGGCCCTGGCTGGTCTGGGGTACAGCCTGTATTGGCGCCCTCGCATGGAAATCCGCGGTCACGGTGTACGGATCATCAATCCGCTGCGCACCGTGGACATTCCGTGGGCGCAGATCATCGACGTGCGCACGCGCTTCACAGTCACCGTGATCGCCGAGGCCGGATCCTACTCGTGCTTCGCGTTGCCCGCCGCGGGGCCCGGGTCCGCTCTGCGTTCGGGGACCCAGGGAGTCACGCAGGCCCATCCGCTCGCTCGAACGGACGGTGCCGTGCGCACCGGCGACCTGGCCGGAACTCGTTCTGGCGCGGCCGCCAATGACATCCGCACCGTATGGCAGCGCAAGATCGACACCGGCGAGTTGGACGTTTTCACCCTCGACGACACTTCCGTTGAACCGATGAACGTGCGTTACGTTCCCGGCCCCCTGGCGGTCACGCTGCTGCTTGCCGCCGTGGGCATCACCCTGTTCGCCACAGTGTGACGCCCACGTACGATTCGGTGTGAGCCAACTCACTGGGTAGCTCGCTTCACGGCGCTGCGCATCCCGGCGTTGGTTCCGGCATCCACGTCACCACGATCATTACGGTGCTCGCCGCGTTCCCGAGCCTTCTTGGGGTTGAACTTCTTCTGGCGCGGGTCGAAGGCATCACGCAAACCGTCACCAATGAAATTGATGGTCAGGGCGATGGTCACGATGAACAGACCGGGCCACCAGAACAGCCAGGGGCGGGTGGCAAAGGCCGTCTGATTCTCATTGATCAACCGACCCAGGGACCAGTCCGGCGGCTGAATACCGAGACCCAAGTAGGACAGCGCGGTTTCCAGCAGGATGGCCGAGGACATCAACAGCGTGATGTTCACGGTGATCACGCCCACGGTGTTGGGCAGGATGTGCTTGAAGATGATGCGGCCGCTCGAAGCACCCGCCAACCGAGCCGCGTCCACGAATTCACGTTCGCGCAGGGACAGGAACTCACCGCGAACCAAACGGGCCAGCGGCGGCCATGATGCCAAACCGATCAACAGACCCAGGGCGATGACCGTGGCCACGGTGGGCAGACCTGCTGAGCGGACGTAGGAGATCGCCAGGCGCCCCAACAGTGCCGCCAGGATCACCAGCGGGATGATGATGATCACGTCTGTGAGACGCATCAGGATCGCTTCGGTCCAGCCACGGAAGTAACCGGCCAGACCGCCGATCACAGTGCCCAGAAGGCCCGCCATGAGACCCACCACGACCATCACGATCAGGGAGTACTGCGTTCCCTGCATGGTCATCGCGAAGAGGTCACGCCCCAGGTTGTCCTGGCCAAAGGGGTGATCCCCCAGGCTCGGCGGCAGGAGCGAGAGTGTGGGCCTGCCGCCGTCCACTACGGCTCCGGTGGCGTCCGGATCCCACTTCCACCAGCCCGGGATGGGACCGATGCCGATGGAGGTGATGGAGAGGAGGACGATGAAGACCAGAACGATCATCGAGACGACCGCGCCGGTATTGCCGAAGAACCGTTGGCGGACCAACTGACTTTGGCTCTTGCCCTGGACCTCATGGCGAGGATCGCCGGCGGGATCCAAGTTCCTGGCCTCGTCGACTTCGATTTGCTGTGGCTGACTCATGCTTTCACCCTCACGCGCGGGTCGAGAACGGAGTACACGAGGTCAGCGACGAGGTTGAACACCATCGCCACGATGCCCGTGACCAGGAAGACACCCATGACCGGGTTTGGATCGACGTTGCGTACCGCTTGGACGAACATTTGTCCCATGCCAGTGAAGGCAAACACGGACTCCGTGATGATCGCGCCGCCGATGAGCGCGCCGATGTCGTAAGCCACCAGCGTGGCCAATGGGATGAGCGCATTGCGGAAAGCGTGGCGCATGACCACCGTGCGCTCGGACAGACCCTTGGCGCGAGCGGTACGCACGTAGTCCTGGCCCATGATCTCGAGCATCGAGGCTCGGGAGTACCGCGAGTAGGACGCCAGGGCCAGCAGCGTCAGTGCGATGGTGGGCAGCAACAGGTGCGTGAACCGGTCGATTCCGGTGATCCACAGGTCCCCGGTCAGACCGGGGGTTGCTGCACTGGCGGTGGCAATCGGACGTCCGCGGATGTGCCCCGATTCCAGATAGTCCGGCCAGGACTGCATGAAACGGTCCAGAATGATCAACAGCGCCACGAAGAAACCGGTCACGCCGGCCACTCGCATGCCCTGACCGCGGTCGTAGCCACCGGCCAAGTAACCGATGAGGACGCCCACCGCGATCATGAGCACGCACAATACGAGCAGCGTGAGCAGGCCCGCACCCTCGAACAGCCCCTGTACCGGGAAGTACGCGATCAGTCCGACCACAACCGTGGCAATCCCCGCGTACAACGCTCGCTTGTTCCGCAGCCCGGCGATCAAAATGGTGGCGATCACGGCGACCAAAACCCCGGTCAAGCCGATCAGCGGAATGCCTAAGAAGGGCGCCGTGAGCCAGTTGGTGGCCAACACGAAGTACACAATGGCCGAAGTCACTACGAAGCCCAGGACACCCATGAGGAGCCTGGTACGGGTCTTACCGAACGAGACCAGGTACCAGATGATCCCGGCGATCACTCCGATCGCGAGGATCGAGGCCACGGATAACACTGGGTCTTGTAAGAAGTCATTGAACGATATGGCCACGATTTCCTTGAGCAACACCGCAAGCCAGAAGCTCGGCAGGGAGAAGCACAAGAACGTGAAGAAGGTGATGCCGTAGTCCAGGCCCGAGTACTGACGCAGCGCGGACACAATACCGAGCGTCACGCCGAAGACGATGGCCAGAATGGTTCCAGCGGTCACCAGGAGAATCGTCTGGCCCATTGCGAAGGCGAGCATGTCGGTGACTTCCATGCCTTCGCGACTCACGCCCAGGGTGCACGTGTCCGTGAACGGGACGAGGCAACCGAGCGCACCTCCCAGCCACGTGAAGTACCGCAGGATGGGCGGTTGATCGAGGTTCAGGGCCTCAATTCTGGCGGGGATCAACTGGGGTCCGTTGGGGTGACCGTAGAGGTCCCACAGGGGGTCGCCGGAGGCCGCAGTCATCATGTAAACGATGAACGATGCCCCGAACAGGATCAGGACGGCTGTGATGAGCCGTCGAAAAATATAAGAGATCATAGGTGGCTGCCTTGAGGGGGTGAAAGGGCACAGCATGTTGCGACACCACGTTCTTCGTAGGGGTGTCGCAACACGCCGTGCTCGCTAGTCGAGTGGCTCCATGACGTGAGCTAACACGCCTTACTGGCGGTTCCACTCCCAGACGTTCCAGAACACGCCGTCCTGGTTGGGCTGGTACTCGCTCACTCCGCCGATCTGATCGGAGACTCCGAAGAAGCCCGGGGACTGGAACAGCGGCAGCCCGTAGCCGTCTTCGAAGGTGTGGCGGTCGATCTCGACCATCTGGTCGTCGCGGGAGTCCTTGTCCAGGTTGGAACGGGCCTCGTCCACGAGCTTGTCCACCTCTTCGTTGGAGTACTCGTTGTAGTTGCCGCCGCCGCCGGTCTTGAAGATCTGGGACAGAGCTTCGGTACCGACACCCGGGGAGACCCAGCCGAACAAGGATGCATCGTAGTCACCGTCGGCGAGCTTCTCGGACCAGTTGGGATCACCCAAGTCCTCGACCTTGAAGCCAGCCTGTTCAGCAGATTCCTTGATCAGCTGGAAGGTGTCCACACGCTGCGGGTTCTCGTTGTTGTAAAGGATGCGCACGGTGGGCGTCTTGCCGTCGAGCAATTCCTTGGCGGCATCGATGTCCGGCTCGCCGTAGAGCTCCTCCGCCTGGTTCTCGCCAGTGGTCTTCTCGTACTCTTCCTGGCTGGTAACCCACAGCTGAGAGTTCAGCACAGAGGCGTCTTCATTGACCGGCTTGACCAGCTGATCAACGATCTGCTGACGGGGGATGGTCTTCAGGAACGCCTCGCGGGTGTTCTCATCCCCGAAGGTGTCCGAACCGAAGTTCAGGTCCAGGTGGTCGTAAGCCAACTGCCCGCCATCGACGACCTCCACGTTGTCCAACTCGGTCACCTGGTCGATGGTGTCCTTGTTGACATTGCCCGGGGCCATGATGTCCACTTCACCGTTGCGCAGTGCCTGGATCTGAGCCGTGGCGTCACCGATGGTGCGAATGGTGATCTCGTCCAGGTTGCCCTCGTGGTCACCGGCGTAGTTCTCGTTCTTCTCCAGGGTCACGGAGTTGTTCTCCACGATGTCGCGGATCTGGTAAGGACCGTTGGACAGCAACAAGCTCTCGTCCTCGGGCATGTCGGAGAAGGCGAATGCCTCGCCCCAGGCGGTGCCAATTTCTTCGAGTTCCGGGCGTTCCTGCGGGCTCTCGGGGTCACCCGCGGGAGCGTCCTCAAGGGTGGACAGCAGCTCGTCCTCGGACATACCGGCCTGCTCGGCCACCACGTGGGCAGGATGCAGATACAAATCGTCGAAGGCGATTTCCCAGTCAGCCTGGGGCTCGTCATAGGTCAGCGTGAAGGACTTGCCGTCCTCGGAGAACTCGGGCTTGTCCGTGTGCCCCAGGATGTCGGTGGAACCAGCGATCGAGAAGTATGTGGTGCCGGTTTCGGCCTCTGCGTCCTCGTCGTCGTAGAAACCGGAACCGGTGGCCCACCACAGCATGATGTCGGCCTTGTCGATGGCGTTGCCGTCGGACCACTGGGGATCATTCAGGGTGTATTCGACGGTCAGGGGATCTTCGGAGGTCTGCTCGTAGGAGCCGAATCCTTCGTTGGGCTGGATCTCCTGCGCAGGGTTCACGTAGATGAAACCCTCGCGGGTGGCGTTACCGATTTTGCCGTTGATATCGAGGTTCGTTGCCGGGGTACCGCTGTTGACCGCGGTGAACGCGTTGGTTTCGGCTACGGTGACCACGCCGCCGGACTCACCGCCGCCATTGTCACCGCCTCCGCCGTTCTCGTCGCCGCCGCCAACGCTCGCGCATCCGGACAAAGCCAACGCGGCAATCGCGGCAACAGAAACGGCTGCCTTGCCCTTGAAAGTGTAATTTCCCATGACGGTATCTCTCCTGGTGTGGTGTCACGATCGGTGGGGCACCACGGTGTGCTTCCACCCGTGAGTTGGATGAGTTGTGCGTGAGGTGTGTTTCATCTCACAGTGAGACATAGGTTACCGGTCATTGATCATGAACACGCGCCTCAGTTGTCCGTGTCCGACAAATACTCGTCATTTGTTACTCATTGGTCACAATCTCGAAACACGTCACTCGCGATTGAGACGAAATCCGTTCTGACCACCGCACCTGCCGCTCTTGACTCATCCTGTGACTACGCTTGGCACAAGAAGAACAGCTACCGGAGGAACCGTTATGACACAGCACCCGCAAGACCCCGTACAGCCCCGCCGCGACCCCTCGGAACCTGGAGAAACCTTCGACTCGCGCGCACAGCAAGCGGACGGGCACAGCACAGAACGTGACCGTGCGGCGTCGTCGTCGGTGGAAACGGCCCGGGGCGGCGGCCGCGACCACAGCGCCGCGCCCGCGACCGACCCCACTTTGGACGAACCCACCAAGCGCGGTGTCTCTGGAATTGTGTGGGCCGCGCTGATCCTGGGCGTGATCATCCTGATCCTGCTCCTGATCTTCATCATCCAGAACAACGTGTCCACTCGATTCGAATACATGGCCTGGCAGTTCAGCCTTCCTCTGGGAGTGGCCATGTTGCTCTCGGCCGTCGCGGGCGCACTGGTCATGGCGCTTGTGGGGTCGGTACGCATGTTCAAACTGAGCCACCGCGTCCGCAAACTCGAGAATGAACGCGCACGCATCAAGGAAACCCTCAACCGGTAACCGCTATGACGCCCCCGGCCCACACCATCGCCCAGGACGGCTGAGTCATGACCACCGTGGCCATCTACCTGGTGGTGGTCATGGGGCTGGGGGCATTCGCACACCTGATTCGGCTGCCGCCCTTGTTGGGGTTCCTGGCGGCCGGTTTTCTGCTCAACGGAATGGGCATCGAGCGGTTGGACGAGCTGGAACTGCTCTCCGAGCTCGGTGTCACACTTCTTCTGTTCGGAATCGGGCTCAAACTCGATCTGCGGACCCTACTGGGCAAAGAGGTGTGGGCCGCCGGCACCATTCATATGGCGGTCAGCGCCGTGGGCGGGGCCGCAGTCCTGTGGCTCATGATGCTGGCGGGCCTGGAACTGGCCGGTGAAACCGCTGGAACGGTCCTGCTCGTAGCTTTTGCGTTGTCCTTCTCCTCTACGGTGCTGGTCGTCAAGATCCTGGACGAGCGCGGCGAGTCCAACTCCTTGTACGGGCGGGTGGCCGTTGGCATCCTGGTCCTGCAAGACATTGCCGCGGTCCTGTACCTCACCATTTCCAGCGGCCACCTCCCCTCCCCCTGGGCGCTTCTCGTGCTGGCGCTGCTGTGGCCGGTGACCAGGCTCGCCCGATTGCTGTGGTCCCGACTGGGGCATGGTGAGCTACTGGCTCTCTTCGGCGTGGTCATGGCCTTGGTCCCCGGGTGGTGGGCGTTCACTGCCACCGGGCTCAAGGGCGATCTGGGTGCCCTGCTGGTCGGGGTGCTCCTGGCATCCCACCCCCTGGCGCGGGACCTTGCCAAATCGATCCTCACGGTCAAAGACCTGTTGCTGGTCGGGTTCTTCGTGAGCATCGGCTTCTACGGCCTACCCAGCATGGAAATGCTGATCATGGCAGTCATCCTGTGCCTGCTGATACCCATGCAATCCGCGGCCATGGCCGCCGTGCTCACGCTCTGTGGGCTACGACGCCGCACGGCAGTCCGCGGGGCCCTCGCGCTGGCCAATTACTCCGAGTTCGCCCTCATCGTGGGTTCAACCGCGGTGGTGACGGGTCACCTCGACGACGATTGGCTGGTCATGCTCGCGTGCGCTGTGGCGCTGAGCTTTGTGGTGTCCACCGTGCTCAACCGGCGTGGAAGCCTGATCACCAGCGCACTGCTGCGCGCCGTGCCCGAGGCACCCGAGGACAAGCTGCATCCCGAGGACCGCCCACTGGACCTGACCCGAGCGGACGTGCTAGTCATGGGTATGGGCAGGGTCGGCACGGCCACCTATGACGAGTTCACGGTGACCACCTCGCACAAGGTGGTGGGCCTCGAGATCGACCCCGTCAGGGCACACCACTTGTGGGAGCAGGGCTATGACGTCGAAAACGCGGACGCCACGGACGCGGACGTGTGGGACCGAATCTCTGCAACCGGCCACGTCAAGGTGGCCGTGCTCGCCATGCCGTTCCACGATGCCAACGTGGCCGCGCTGCGCGAACTGCACAGTTCTGATTTCTCCGGCCGCGTGGCTGCGGTGGCGCAGTACGAGGATCAGGTGGCTGAGCTGGAGAAGCTGGGCGTTGACACCGTGATCAATCTGTATTCGGGTGCAGGCCTGGCTCTCGCGATCGAGGCGCAGGAGGACCTGGAGCACCCAGAGGACTGAAGCCCGGTGAGATCGACCCGCGCGATGTCGCGGGCTATCCACGAATGAAACTCAACGGGTGTGGTGCCCGCCACGGGGTAGGCTGGAGGGCAGTCCAGTGACCGTCAAACCAAGGAGTCATTGCCCCATGCCCAAGATCATCTACACCAAGACGGATGAAGCGCCCCTGCTGGCCACCTATTCCTTCAAGCCCGTGGTCGAGGCCTTCGCTTCCACCGCCGGTGTCGAGGTCGAAACCCGGGACATTTCCCTGGCCGGCCGCATTGCCGCGCAGTTCCCGGATCGCCTGACCGAAGAGCAGCGCGTGGCCGATGCCCTCACCGAGCTGGGCGAGCTGGCCAAGACCCCGGAAGCCAACATCGTGAAGCTTCCCAACATTTCCGCGTCCATCCCGCAGCTCAAGGCGGCCATTGCCGAGCTCCAGGCCGCCGGTTACGACATCCCGGATTACCCGGAAGAAGCCGTGACGGACGAGGACAAGGACATCCGCGCCCGCTACGACAAGGTGAAGGGTTCCGCCGTGAACCCGGTGCTGCGCGAAGGTAACTCGGACCGCCGTGCTCCCAAGGCCGTGAAGAACTACGCCAAGAAGCACCCGCACTCCATGGGTGATTGGTCCGCTGACTCCAAGACCAACGTGGCCACCATGGGTGAGAACGACTTCCGTTCCAACGAGCAGTCCGTGGTCATGCCCGCTGACGACACCCTGAAGATTCAGCTGGTCACCGACCAGGGCACCGAGGTGCTCAAGGAATCCGTGCCCGTGCTCAAGGGAGAAGTGGTCGACTCTACTTTCATGAGCGCCGCTGCTTTGGACGAGTTCCTCAAGGCCCAGGTGGCCCGCGCCAAGGAAGAGGACGTGCTGTTCTCGACCCACCTCAAGGCCACCATGATGAAGGTCTCGGACCCCATCATCTTCGGCCACGTGGTCAAGGCGTTCTTCCCCGAGGTCTTCGCACAGTACGGTGATCAGCTGGCTCAGGCCGGCTTGTCCCCCAACGACGGTTTGGGCGGCATCCTGTCCGGCCTGTCCAACGTGGCTGATGGCGACAAGATCAAGGCCGCCATCGAAGAGGGCATCAATAACGGCCCCGAACTGGCTTACGTGAACTCGGACAAGGGCATCACCAACCTGCACGTGCCTTCTGACGTGATCGTGGACGCTTCCATGCCCGCCATGATCCGCACCTCCGGCAAGATGTGGGGCCGCGAGGGCCAGCAGGAGGACACCCTGGCGGTGCTGCCGGATTCCTCCTACGCCGGTGTGTACCAGGCCGTGATCGAGGACTGCCGCGCCAACGGCGCCTACGATCCCACCACCATGGGCACCGTTCCCAACGTTGGCCTCATGGCGCAGAAGGCCGAGGAGTACGGCTCGCACGACAAGACCTTCGAGATCGAGAAGGCCGGCACCGTGCAGGTCGTCAACCAGGCCGGCGATGTGCTGATGTCCCACGAGGTTCAGCCCGGTGACATCTGGCGCGCTTGCCAGGCCAAGGACGCACCCATCAAGGACTGGGTCCAGCTCGCCGTTCGCCGTTCACGCGAATCCGGCATGCCGGCCGTGTTCTGGTTGGACGAGACTCGCGCCCACGACCGCAACCTCATCGAGAAGGTCAACCAGTACCTGGCCGACGAGGCCACCGACGGTCTGGACATTCGCATCCTCTCCCCCGTGGACGCCACCACGTTCACGATCGAGCGCATCCGCCGCGGCGAGGACACCATCTCCGTGACCGGCAACGTGCTGCGTGACTACCTCACCGACCTGTTCCCCATCCTGGAACTGGGCACCTCCGCCAAGATGCTGTCCATCGTTCCGCTGATGAACGGCGGCGGCCTGTTCGAGACCGGTGCCGGTGGTTCCGCCCCCAAGCACGTGCAACAGCTCGTGGAAGAAAACCACTTGCGTTGGGATTCCTTGGGTGAGTTCCTGGCCCTGGCCGCATCCTTCGAGCACCTGGCCACTCGTTACGACAACCCCAAGGCCCAGGTCCTGGCGGACACGCTGGACCGCGCCACGGGCACGTTCCTCAACGAGAACAAGTCCCCGTCCCGCAAGGCCGGCGAGCTCGACAACCGCGGCTCGCACTTCTACCTCGCGCTCTTCTGGGCCGAGGAACTGGCCAAGCAGACCGAGGACGCCGAGTTGGCCAAGGCTTTCGAGAAGGTCGCCTCGGAGCTGCGCTCCAACGAGGACACCATCGTGAAGGAGCTGCTCGAGGTTCAGGGTTCCCCGGCCGACATCGGCGGCTACTACTGGCCCAGCGACGAGAAGGCCTCCAACGTGATGCGCCCCTCGGCCACGCTCAACAAGATCGTGGATTCGCTCAGCGCCTGATCGCGTAGCGCGTTTCCAGATCGACGACGCCGCCGCGTCGCCTCTTCGGGGGCGGTGCGGCGGCGTCATTCTCGCCGTGGTTCACCACGTCGAGGAACCGGGCACGAAAAAAGGGCGGGACCGAAAGGCCCCGCCCCTTAGAGGTGGCTGCTTAGGACAAGACGTCCTCAGCGGCGTCGTAATCGGGCTCATCGGTGATTTCGTCAACGAGCTGGGTGTAGACCACCTCACCGTTTTCGTTGAGAACCACGACGGCGCGAGCCAGCAGGCCTTCGAGCGGGCCGTCGGTCTGAACCAGGCCGTAGTCCTCGCCGAAGCTGGAACGGAATGCGGAACCGGTGGTGACGTTCTCAATGCCCTCGGCGCTGCAGAAGCGATCGTGAGCGAATGGAAGGTCCTTGGACACGCACACCACTGCGGTGTTGTCGAGTGCTGCCGCGCGCTTGTTGAACTCACGCACGGACTGGGCGCACACGCCGGTGTCCAACGACGGGAAGATGTTGAGGACCACGCGCTTGCCAGAGAAATCCTGGGAAGTCACGGGGCTGAGATCGGAACCCACCAGGTCAAAGGTGGGTGCGGTGGTGCCCACGTCGGGCAGTTCGCCGGAGGTGTGGACGGTGTTTCCCTGAAATGCGGTAGTTGCCATGTCTTCATTGTGCTGTGCGCCACGCGTCATGTCAGCATCTGTCGCCATCTTTAGCCGTGCGCTGAACTTCCCGCTGCTAGTGTCATAGGTCACTGAACACCCGCGAAACCGGCGTCACCCCGCGCCTCAGGAGGATCCATGAGTCCAGCACCCGTCAACGTTGCCGTCACCGGAGCCGCAGGTCAGATCTGCTACAGCTTGTTGTTCCGAATCTCTCAAGGTGACCTGTTCGGACCGGATCAGCCCGTTCGATTGCAGTTGCTGGAGATTCCCCAGGCACTGGGTGCCCTGGACGGCGTGGTCATGGAGCTCATGGACTGCGCGTTCCCCTTGCTGGCCGATGTGCAGACCGGTGACGATCCCGAGAAGGTCTTCGACGGCGCCAACCTCGCGTTGCTCGTGGGTGCCCGTCCGCGCACCAAGGGAATGGAGCGCGGCGACCTGCTGGAGGCCAACGGTGCCATCTTCACCGCTCAGGGGGCTGCGTTGAACAAAGTGGCCGCAGACGACATCCGGGTGGTGATCACGGGAAACCCCGCCAACACCAACGCCTTGATTGCTCAGCAGAACGCCCCGGACATCCCCGCCGACCGCTTCAGTGCGCTCACCCGGCTGGACCACAACCGAGCTAAGTCCCTGTTGTCCAAGCAGACCGGGGCGCCCGTGACCGACATCAAGCGCATGACCATTTGGGGCAACCACTCCGCCACGCAGTACCCGGACCTGAGCCACACCACGGTGGCCGGCAAGCCCGCACTGGATCTGGTGGATCACTCGTGGGTCGAGGAAGAGTACATTCCACGGGTTGCCAAGCGCGGTGCGGAAATCCTGGCGGCGCGCGGCACCTCATCCGCAGCCTCTGCCGCCGGGGCCACGGTGGACCACGCCCGCGATCTGTTCCGCGGCACCCCCGAGGGTGATTGGACGTCGATGGCGGTCGTGTCGGATGGTTCCTATGGCGTTCCGGAGGGGCTCGTCAGCTCATTCCCGGTGACCACGTCCAACGGTGACTGGTCGATCGTGGAAGACCTGGATGTTTCGGCGTTCTCTCGCTCGCGCATCGACGCGTCCGTGGCCGAGCTCGAGTCGGAACGTACTGCGGTCAAGGAACTAAGACTGATCTAAGCTTCCGGCCCTACGTGAGCGGCCTGATGTGAGGAAACCGCAGGCACGCAGTCTGAGGGGAGGATTGTGCAGAAATCGTGGCGATTTTCTGCACAATCCTCCCCTCACGCTTGGCCCCGGTCCGTCTGCTCAGCGGCCGAGCGCTTCGTGGAACATTTCTTCGGCGTCGTTGGAGAAGGGCACGAAGATGACGGTTTCCACCGACGTGTCCGCTTCTTGCACCGTTCGCACGGCGATCTCCGTGGCGTTGTCCATCGGCCACCCGTAGATCCCGGCCGAGATGGCGGGGAACGCCACGGACTTCGCACCAATCTCGTCCGCCACGCGCAATGACTCCCGGTAGCACGAGGCCAGGGTGTCGCTCCGGTCGGTTTTCTTGGCGAAGACGGGTCCTACGGTGTGGATGACCCACTTCGCAGGAAGGTTATAGCCCTCCGTGGCCACGGCCTGGCCCGACGGGAGGCCGTCCTTGAGAGTGGTTTCGCGCAACCGTTTGCACTCTTCCAACAGCTGCTTGCCGGCCGCTCGGTGGATGGCACCGTCCACTCCTCCGCCACCGAGTAGCGATGAGTTGGCGGCGTTGACGATGGCGTCTGCTTGAACCTTGGTGATGTCACCTTTGACAATCTGAACGTCCATGACTTCACCCTACGCCGCAGAATAGTAAACGTCAGGGGCTGAATCCCTGGCCGCGGAGCGTCCACGTGCCTAGGCTGAGAGCATGGCTGATCTTCCGATTTTCGACGATTCCCAGGTCCAGAACGTGCTGTGCGTGGTCGCGCACCCGGATGACATGGAGTACGGCGGTTCCGCCGCAGCGGCCCGCTGGGTGGAGCGCGGAGCGAGCGTCTCCTATCTGTTGCTGACCGCGGGTGAGGCGGGTATCCGAGACCAGGATCCGAGCGATGTCGGCCCTTTGAGAGCTCAGGAACAGCGGGACGCCTGTGCAGCCGTGGGTGTCGAAAACCTCACGATCCTGGATCTACCGGACGGCATGCTCGAATCCGGATTGGACATCCGCAAACGCATTGCCCGGGAGATCCGGAAGATCAAGCCGGATACCGTGGTCACCATCAATTGGGACGTGATGGCCGCGTGGGGCCTCAATCAGGCGGACCACAGGGTGGCCGGGCTAGCTACGCTGGACGCCATCCGTGACGCGGACAATCCGTGGGTCTTCCGTGAGCTCATGGACGAAGAAAACCTGGAACCCTGGGGCGTCACCCGTCTGATCGTCAGCGGCGTGGAGCCCGATTACGCGATCGAGCTTTCCGAGGCCAATATCAACGCCGCGGTGGAATCACTGCGCTGCCACAAGCAGTACCTCTCGGCGCTGGGCAGCCACCCGGATCCCCAGGAGATGATCACGGGCATGACCTCGGAAGCCGGTCAGTCCGCCGGTGTGGATCACGCCCTGGGCATCAAGCTGTACAAAATGCGCTGATCCCCGGTCCGGCAGTCGGGACCCTCGAGGTCACGGCTCTTCGTCGGTCATGGCCGCCACGTACATCCACCGGCCGGCACGCTTGCGGAACAGGGACACCTCGTGCTGGCTGTCCCCTCGTCCCGCCGCGATATAGCGCGCCGTGAATTCGACGACGCCGCTCTCATCCTTCGCTTGCCCCGCCTCCGTCTCGTGGATGGTCAGGCCCAACCACTCCGTGCTCGGATCCGCGGAGACCTCCGACGGGCGGGTCGACGGGTGCCAGGTCCGGAACAGGTGGTCCTGGTTGCCCAGCGCGAAGGCCGTGTACCGCGAGCGCATCAAAGCCTCGGCCGTCTCGGGCCAGCGCTGATTGCTCAGTGCCGGTTCGCAGCACTTTTCATAGGACGCACCGGCGGGAATTCCGCCGCAGGGGCACACACTCATTCCTCGGAGTTTACCGTCAGCACCGGGCACCCCGGTCGACCCTGGCCGACCACCACCAGCGTTACGGATGGTCCGGCTCATCGGACTCCGCAGCGTTGTCGGACAACCCTGATCCGTACGTCTCCCCCGCCGCGAGTGCGAGGGCTTGATCGAGCATGGGCTCGGTCAGCCGCCCGGTGAACGTGTTCTGCTGGCTCACGTGATAGCAACCGACGAGCCGAACGGGCTGACCGTCCGGTCGCAGCAGCTCAGCGACGGCCCCGTGGCCGAACTTGGGTCGCGGTTTGGGCACCTCCCAGCCCATCCGCACGGCAGCGGCCAACGTGGTCTGCCATGCAATGCCACCCAGCGCCATGATCCCCTCAACATCGGGCAAGAGGGTAAATTCGCGGTCGAACCATCCGCTGCACGCCGCTTTCTCCGCGGGTAGCGGTTTATTGGCCGGTGGAGCGCAGCGGACGGGTGCGATCATGCGAACGCCACGCAGACGTTGCCCATCTCCCGCGGTGGTCACCGTTTCGTGAGCCGCAAAACCGGCCCGATACAGCGCCGCATAGAGCCAATCGCCCGCACGGTCGCCCGTGAACATGCGCCCGGTCCGGTTTCCACCGTTGGCCGCGGGCGCCAGGCCCACGATGACCAGCCTTGCGTTCGGGTCCCCATAGGACGGCACCGGTCGGCCCCAGTACGGCTCACCCGCGAACGAAGCACGCTTGTGCTCGGCCACGCTCTCCCGCCACTCGACCAACCGCTCGCACGCCCGGCACACGCTGCACAGAGCGTTGAGTTCGCCGACGCCGCTCGTGCCGTCCGCGAGCGCCCGCACCGCAGCGGCGTCGTGCCCGACGGGTGTGTCCGGCGAGGCGGGGTCCTCGGGCCAGCCCGCGCCCGGAGGAACGGGCGACGGGAACGACTGGCCCGTGAGGGGGTGCGGCAGGAGCGGTGTGTCCGATTCGGGGGTTGCCATGACTGAGTCCTCTTCGCGTGTTGAACCGAACAGTGATTGCGGAGGTTCACCCGAGACCCTAGCGTGGTGTCCACCCCGTCCCCTGGCTCAGGAGAAATCGTGAATCGCATCGTAGAACTGTCCGACGGCACTCAACTGACCGCGATCGGACAGGGAGCGTGGAACATTGGCGACTCTACCGCTACCCGCGAGGCCGAAATCAGCACGCTACGCCGGGGTGTGGAGCTGGGCCTCACGCTGATCGACACGGCGGAGATGTACGGCAGCGGGCGCTCCGAAAAACTCGTGGGTGAGGCAATCGCGCCGATCCGCGATGACGTGTACCTGGTGGACAAGGTGCTGCCGTCCAATGCATCGGCCAAGGGAACCGAGGAGGCCTGCGAGCGCAGCCTACGACACCTGGGACTCGACCACATCGACCTGTATTTGCTGCACTGGCCGGGCTCATATCCGGTGGAGGAAACGCTCATGGCCTTCGAACGGCTCGTGGACCGCGGGTTGATCGGCGACTGGGGCGTGTCCAACGTTGATCTGGCGGAGTTGGAGAGCTACCCGGAGAACCCGCTGGTCAACCAGGTGCTCTACAATCCCTCGAGCCGGGGTCCGGAACTCGACCTGTTCCCCGCCATGAAGCAGCGGGAGATCGTAGCCATGGCGTACTCCCCGGTGGGACAGGGTGAGCTGCTCGGCGATTCTTCGCTTCAAGACATTGCCGAGAAGCACGATTCGACCGTCGCGCAGCTGCTTCTGGCGTGGGCCATCCGGGACGGCAACACAATCGCGATTCCCAAGGCGTCCACGGTGGAGCATGTGGAGGACAATGCCCGTGCGCTCGAGCTGCAACTGAGCACGGAGGACCTCCGCGCCATCGATGTGGCTTTCCCCGCTCCGGATCAGCCGGGACCGCTGGAGCTGATCTGATCCGATCTGAACAAGACCGGACCGCTGGAGCTGATCTGATCCGAACAGGACCGGGCTGCTGAGTGGATGGCCAAGTAGTACCGGTCTGAGGTCCGGTCAGCACCAAGCGCGAGGCTCGCGGTTACTCAGACGCTTTCGCCCAAACGACGTCGCAGCTGCTTGCGCCAGCGATCCGGAAATTCGGGGGCCTCGAGCAGCTCGCGCATGGCCGCCAGGTCTCCGCGCTCCACGTTCATGATGCGGCTTACGAACGCCGAGGACACCGCGTCCGACAGCCGGGACACGAACTCAAAGCGGTCCCCGACCTGGACATCGCCTACTTCGAGCACGCGCAGGTAGTAACCGCAGCGGTTGGTGCTCATCATGAGCTTGGGTAGGTCCGGGTTGGACCATTTCTTGGAGATCGTGCCGCAGGGTTGGCGCGGTTGGGTGACTTGAACGACCGCACTGCCCACCCGGTACACGTCGCCCAGGAACACCTTGTCCTCGGTGGCGCCGCGGATGGTGAGGTTCTCGAAGAACGCGCCATCGGGCAGCTCGAGCCCTTCAGCCCGCCACGCGTCGTAATGCTCGGCCGGGTAGCAACACACGGCCTTCTCGGTTCCACCGTGATGTTTTAGGTTCCCCTGCTCATCCCCCACGAAACCCGTGGCGGTCAAGTGAACCGGGCCAGCGTGCGGCGTCTTGACTGCGGCCGTCCTGAGCGCGCGCGATGACCCCCAGTTGCGAGACTTCACCTCGCCAGTGCGAAGCAGGGTAATCGAGGCGTCCGTCACCTTCGGCTCGTCCACGGTCGCTTGGTCCTGACTCATGCTTTGGCTCCATCCCACACCGGGTTTCCGTGCTCGTCCAGGCGCAATCCCTCGCTGGGTTCGTGCACCGTGAATTTTCCGTTGTGCATCAGATGTACCACGCGCACGCTGTGCTTCGCGGTGGCCACATCCGAGATGATGCGCCTGTGACAACGCCACCACACGGACTCCGAACACATCACGGCCGTACGTTTATCGTCCAGCCCTCCCAGAAGGTCGGCCATCCCGGCTCGGAATTCCTCGCTGCGGGTCCACGCGGCATAGGCGCGGAAGGCCTTGACGCGCCACCATTGGTCCGGTGATTGCTGGTCCTCGGCTTTGGAGAGCGAGCGGCGACCGCCCAGGCGTTCATCCCACACATATTCGATACCCAGCTCGTGGGCGAGCTCTTCAATCTGCCCGCGCGCGGCGGCGTCGTTGCGGCGACTGCCCGGGAACCGGCGCACGTCCACGATTCGTTCGATGTGCGCGCCCTGCAGCAAGCGGGCCAACTCGTCGCGGTCCGCGGTGCCGTGGCCGAAGGTCATGAGGGTCGTGGGCTGAGCCATGCCCTCCAGGGTACGAGGCTCCGTGCGGGGAGTCTCCGAAGGCAGGAGGCGCCCGGGGGCAAAGCTCCCGAACGCACGGATCCTCGTGAGAACCGATACGTGTTAGGCCGCGACCGGCACGCAGTCCGGGCAGTGATCGCGCGCCCCCGATTCGGTGCAGGACTCGCAGCACAGGAACAACTGACGGCACGTCTGTTCGGCGCAGTTGACATAGCGGGGCGTGGGCTCACCGCATTCGGCGCACGTGCCCAGGGACTGCGCGCCGGGCTCGAATTCCATGTGCATCCGCTTGTCGAACACGTAGAGCGAACCGTCCCACAGGCCCTTGTTCCCGTAGGCCTCGCCGTAACGCACAATCCCGCCGTCCAATTGGTAGACGTCCTGGAAACCGCGGTTCTTCATGAGCACGCTGAGCACTTCGCAGCGGATCCCGCCGGTGCAGTAGGTGACCACGGGCTTGTCCTTGAAAGAGTCGTACTTGCCCGATTCGATCTCGTCGATGAAATCACGGGTGGTATCCGTCTCCGGGACCAGCGCGTCCCTGAACTTGCCGATCTGGGCTTCCAAGGCGTTGCGGCCGTCGAAAAACACGACCTCGTCACCGTGCTGGTCCATGAGTTCGTGCAACTGGTGCGGCTTCAGATGGGTGCCGCCACCCTGCACGCCATCCTCAGTCACGGTGATCGGATCGGGAGCGTGGAAGGTCACCAATTCCGGCCGCACCTTGACGCTCAACCGTGGAAAGTCGTCCCCCACCCCGTCAGACCATTTGATGTCCGCGTCCTTGAACGGTGCGTACTCCTTGAGGCCCTTCACGTAGCGCTTGACGTCATGGATGTCCCCGCCCACGGTCGCGTTGATCCCCTGCTCGGAGACGATGATGCGCCCCTTCACGTTGCTGCGTTCGGCGAGGTTCTGTTGCCACAGCTTGATGGCATCAGGATCGGCCAGCGGGGTGAAGACATAGAACAGCACAATTTTCGGCAGGGACATACCCACCAGTTTAAGTGAATCCGGGACCGCCCACGCGCGGTGGGCGGCCCCGGGGAGGTGAGCTTGGCGACGTCGTCGATGCCGACCACGGGACGACGCCGCCAGCTCGGCTTAGGAAATCTCGTACCCCGTCACGGGGCCTTCAGTATTCGGCTGCCAACCGAGCTCGGGGGCGACGTACTTCGCGAAGTTCTCCAGGATCCGCAGGTTCAGCTCGGGGCCCAGCTGGCTGGGAATCGTGAGCATCAGAGTGTCGGACTCCATCACGGCCTGATCCTGCTTCAGCTGCTCCACCAAGGTGTCCGGCGAATCCGCGTAGGTGCGCCCAAAGACGGAGGTAAACCCATCGATCACTCCCACCTGGTCACGCGATTCCCGGGCACCCATGTAAGAGAAGATCTCGTCCTCGGGACCCACGATCGGGAACACGCTGCGGCTGACGGAGGTGCGCGGCGTACGAGTATGACCAGCAGCGCGGAAGGCTTCGCGATAGCGGCGCAACTGTTCGGCCTGCTGCTCCGCAAAGGAACCCTCGTTGGCCTCGGTGAGCAGCGTGGAACTCATGAGGTTCACGCCCCGCTCCCCCGCCCACTCGGCCGTCTTGGCCGAACCTGCACCCCACCAGATCCGCTCGGCCAGACCGGGTGACTGAGGCTCGATGGCCAGCTTGGCACCGGCACCGTACTGAACGGGATCCGCGTAGGTCATGGGCTCGCCCTTGATGGCGCGCATGAACTTCTCGAAGTGCTCGCGTGCGATATCCGCACCGCGAGGATCCTCGGAGCCGGTATAACCGAACGACTCCCAGCCGCGCAGGGCCGGTTCGGGGGATCCCCGGCTCACGCCGAGGGCCACGCGGCCATCCGCGATGAGGTCCAGCTGAGCGGCCTCTTCCGCGAAGTACAACGGGTTCTCGTAGGGCATGTCCTGGTTATAACTCTGGCGTTCCACGCTGCCGACCGTCGCCTCGCTCCTGTTGCTCTCCCCATCTCACAGCTTCTACCCCGTCTCGGGCTCGCTTTGCCGGAAGGGGCTTCAGTGCCGCGCCGAGGCATCGAGAGGGACACGGAATGCACGCGCGAACTCCTCAACCAGCGATGCGGGACCGTCGACGCCAATGGTGCCGGAACTCAGCGCCACCTCGACGTCGCCATCGGCTAGGAGATGACGCAGCCCGGGGCCGCAGAGGCGGAGATCCGGGTCGGCCAGGATGCCTTCGGCGACACTGACGCCGGTCTCCTCTACCTCCGCGTTCGCCACGGCGGGCCCGGCGACCACCTCGACGGTGAAGGGCGCGACCCTCGTCTCGGTGCGACCAGTAAGAAGGGCAGCCGCCAGAGAGCTATCGGTGGGCTGCTCGCCCTCACGCGGGGCATCCATGCGCCGTGATGCCCAGCGTCCGGTCGCGAGAAGGATCGGCTCGAGATCCCGCCCGTAGTCGCTGAGACGATAGACGACGCTGCGGCCGTCGATGGCCCGTTCGACGACCTCGGCCCGTTCGAGATCGCCGAGACGATTCGTCAGCATGTTAGAGGGGATGCCCGGGATGCCCCTCCTGAGCTCGTTGAAGCGCTTCGGACCGACGAGCAGATCACGCAAGATCACCAGAGTCCATCGTCCGCCGAGGATCTCGGCCGCCCGAGCTAGGCCGCAGTACTGACCGTACGTCTTCATGATTGACAGCATAGCGTTTGCCGTTCACTATTGAAACCGCAGTTGTATTTGTGCATCTCGAGTCCCATGAGGAGAGATCTATGAGCCGTACAGTTCGCGTTGGGGTGAGCACACGATGACGACGCATGAGGCGAATGGCGTGACGCTCGGGGTCGAGCATTTCGGCGATGTGGCAGCGCCGCTGGTTCTATGCGCGGGAGGCACGACCATGCTTTCGTGGCCGGACGCGCTCTGCGACTCTCTCGCGCGCGCCGGTCGACACGTAGTGCGCTACGACCTGTGTGATTCCGGCGCATCCACCACCGGCGACCCCGAGGAACCAACGTACACACTGGGAGATCTCGCCGCCGACGCTGCGGCGCTCGCCAGCGAACTCGATGACCGGCCCGCTCATTTGGCGGGCATCGGAGTCGGTGGGATGGTCGCCCAGGTCGCTGCTCTCGATCACCCGGAGGCATTCTCGGCGCTTACCCTCGTCGGAACACGGCCGGTCGCCCCTGGGCCGGTTGACGACGACCTGCCCGACCACGATGAGGCAACGATTGGCCGGCTGTTCTCACGATCCATGCCCGACTGGTCCGATCGCGATGCGGTAGCGGAGTACGCGGCCGGAAGCGCCGATATCCTCGGCGACGACCCCGCCGCCGCCCGGGCGGTCGCCGCACGCACCTGGGACCGCACTCCGGGGGCTCTGCCAGCCGTGCACATGGCCAATCAGTTGGGGACAGTGTTCTCCAGGCTCGATTGCGGACCGCGCTGGAGGGAGCGCCTCGCCAGCCTCGCGCTGCCTGCGCTGGTGGTGCACGGACGCTGTGACCCGTTCTTCCCAGTCGGCAACGGCGAAGCGCTTGCAAGGGAGATCCCCAGAGCACGGCTCCTCGTACTCGAAAATGCCTCGACGGTGATACCCGATGCGGCCTCCAGCGAAGTAGCGGCGGCGATGCTGGAGCTCTAACGACAGACCGACAGGCCCGCGCTGTCACTCTCCGCTTCGTTCCAGGGGCCCTTGACGACGATGGGCAACTGCGGTGACGACACGCCGACATCAGTCCCCATGTGCTAGCGCATGTCCGGGTTATGACGTCGGCTCAGACTCTCTGATCGCGCCAAGCGCGACATCGATGACGTCGTATAGCTTCTCTGGTGTGCGTTCAGCTCGAGCGGTGACATGTAGGCCCTGCACGAGGGTGACGAGTAGCCGCGCCTGGGAGCGGCAGTCGATGTCTTTGCGGACCTCACCCGCTTGCTGGGCCGCCCGAAGTCCGTTCTCGATACCGTGTTCAAACGACTGAAGCCCTGAATGCACGATCATGCGCGCTTCTTCGTCCTGCGGGAGCATCTCGATTGCGGTGTTTCCGAGCATGCAGCCGCGCCCGGGCGCTTCGTGGGCCGCCTCCAGCACGGACTCCAGCAGACCACGCACGGCGTCGAGCGGGGCGTCGCTGGTCGCGAGCGACTGGACAGAGGAGTGGCTCATCTCAGCGAAATCTTGAAGCGAGCGCAGGAACAGAACACGCTTGGAGCCGAACGCAGCGTGCAGACTGCCGGGAAGCACCCCCAAATCATCCGCAAGGGTGCGAATCGATGTCGCTGCGTAGCCGCGCTCCCAGAACCTTTCCCTTGCTCGGTCGACGATGCTCTCCTCGTCGAAGCTCCGTGGTCGCCCCGTCCGTGCCATGCTGTCACTCTACGACATCTTGCACACGCGACCAAGAACTGCCAGGCTTGTTCTTGGTCATGAATTCAAGAAATCAGGGCAGGGCACAGGAGACGGATCCGCGCCCGGAAGGAGAGCATCTTGAGCGCGCCAACTCACGACACGATCCGCTTGACTCACCACATCGATGCGTCCGTAGCAGACGTCTGGGAGGCCTACGCCGACTCAGCTGCACGTGCTCGGTGGAGCGTTCCAGCTGGGGAGAAGATAGTCTATGACCAGTCCGACTTCCGCGAAGGCGGCCACGACCGCCATAGATGCGGGCCGCCGGAAACTCTCGACTTCCATGCAGAGACCGAGTACACGAGGATCGTGCCGAACGAACTCGTCGTGTACACGGAGACGGTGAAGAACGAGGGGCAACCACTCGCGACTGGGCTCGTGACGTGGGAGTTCGAACCAGACGACGAAGGAACTCTGGTCACCGTCACCAGCCAGGCGGTTTCCTTCGTTGGATCAGGGATGATCGACGGCACCCGCAATGGGCACACGAAGGCACTTGAACAACTCAGTCGGCACCTCGCTGACGCGTAGTTCACAGCGCCGCGAGCTCGCGGCCAATGGACAGGAGGCATGAGAGCACCATGGCAGCAGATCTCTTCATCTCGTACGCCTGGACCTCCGATCAGCACCGCCAGTGGGCCCACCTCCTCGCCGCCCAGCTGAAGGCGCTCGGCTACGACGTGCTGATCGACGCCGACGTCGTCTACGGCGACAGCCTCACCGGGTTCATGCGGCGGGTGGTCGACGCCGACCACGTGCTCATGATCACCGACGACAACTACGTGGAACGGGCGGACAACTGCCCGGAGTCCGGCGTCGGCATCGAGAACCGCTGGCTCCGGGAGGCGCACCCGGAGCGACCGATGACCTGGCTGTCGGTCCTGTTCAAGGACAACCTCGACCACACGACGCCGTCCTGGCTGGCGGAGCACAAGCCCAAGGGCTTCTCGTTCAACCACGACCCTGCGAAGCCGCACGACTTCCCCGGATCGGAGCAGGTGGACGAGCTCTGGCGCTGGCTCGAGGGACTGCCCGCGAACAAGGACGCGGCTACGCCCATCTCCGTCCTGCGCGAGCGGTCCGCCCGGCTCGAGCGCCACGAGCTGAGGAGCGACCCGTCGCACTGGCGCAGTCCTGCACTGGAGGGCAGCGAGCGATTCGCGTTCGAGGACGCCCCCTCGAAGACGTTCCGGTGGGGGCACAGGGAGACCGAGAACGCTCTCATGGTCTCGGGCTGCGGGGTCGATTCCGTCTACGTCTACCGGGATCCGATCAAGGCCGTCGGAGTCGTGCGGGACGAGGGGATCACCGACGCGGCGCTCGAGAGCCAGCTGGCTCGGGGCCGGAACGTGGTCGCGCACGAGGGGCAGACGGTCGTGCTGATGAACGAACACGGCGCGCTCAGCGTCGTCGAGATCCTCGCCGTCCAACTGGAGATCAGCGGCGAGTCGTACGTCGCGCCCTACATCGACATCCGATGGCGCGTGGTGGAGAGCTCCTAGCCTTCCGCCCACCGGTCCTCGCCCAGCTGAGCCCAGTACGGGCACTGCTCGTGATTTCCGAAGGCGCAGCCGTGCGGCCCCGAGTGGTGGTGCCAGCCTCCCACGCGGCTGTCCTAGGTGACGTGGCGGCAGCGCAGCATCTGGTACCAGAACATTGCTTTGTGTCACCGGATGCTATGGACCGCGTTGCCCTGCATCCTCCAAGGGCACGACGAGACCGCCCGTTCCCGTTAGCTGGACAGACGCTTACTCGACCGGGACAAACTCGCTGCCGAGGCGGTCGGTCTCAAGACCAGCCATGAGCGACTTGGGCTTGGCCCCGAGTTCAAGCGCGACCCAGAACCGCAGCACCAGGAGGTTCTCCCTGAGGGTGTTCAGCACTTCCAGCGAGTCGAGAGCCGCCCGGTCGGGATGCTTCGCGCTCATGTAGGCCGCGTCCGCACGTTCGATCCAGTCGTCCACGTCCACCAGCGGATGGATCTTCATGTCGGCCAAGATGACTCGGAGCCCTGGCTTGAAGTTCATTTGCTTACGCCGGTTGAGGCTCGTCCCGTCGTTCTTGTTGACGTCGATGAGGTAGCCGAGCGCCTCCAGCGCGATACCGCTCTGGACCACGCTCGAATCACCCCATGGGCTACTCGAGCGGAGAATGTTGATCATGGACTTCACGACCTGACCGTAGGCCCGGCGCAGCTTGAGCCACCGAGCCACTCCCCGCGGCCCGATCTCGTTGTAGGGGAAGAGGAAATTGGGTCCTTCTTCCAGGGCTTATGCTCCGGCAGCCGATGAGTCGCCACCGGGAGCCATCGCTCACCGAGCACTCCTCCCGCGATGCTCCGCAGGGGGTCATCGGCTCGGTGCACCGTCGCATCTTCGATACCGAACGGCTTCCACCCGGCGATCGACACCAGCTCGAGGATGGCGGTGTGCACAGCCAGGTGATCGCTCCAACTCCGCGGGCGATCGACCAGCGTCTCAAGCTCGACTCCCTCGTATGCAACGAAGCCTCCCCTCGGGCGCTCGGTATGCCAGCTAGATCGCATGACCAGGTTCAGTGGCCGCGCAAGCGGGACCGGTTCTGCATTGGTCAACGTCATCTGCACTGATTGGATGCGATTGTTGCGGGAAGTCGTGGTGCTGACTTCCATGCTGCTCATGCGAGTCCAAGCTGCCAGCGCTGGGATGTCTGCACGTAGCCCATTGACCTTCTCGTAACGAAGATGGCTCCCGCCGAGCACCGCAAAGTTCGCCACGATGTGCCCTTGGCCAACATGCATACGCGACGACGACCCAGCTGATCGGCATCCGACCAGCACGACCGCCCCCTGTGAGTCCTCCACCATGAGGACCCGTGGTGGCTTGTAGCTGTGCTCTGTTCGATCCGGATCGTCCCCGAAGTGAATGCCAGACGACCACCACCGGCTGTAGGGATCGTCTGTTGAGAACATCCCCTTCAGCGGCAGAACAAGCTCGATGGCTGTTCCGGTGTCGCGGAGCATCACCGCCAGGTGGTCTGTGCTCGCGTCTCCGTCGACGAACCAGCCGAGCCGGGGCTCACCGAGGGTCAGCTCATTCTTCGCCACGGCCGCCCCTCACAGTGGTTCATCGCCAACCGAGCCCGGGCGCTACGTGCTCAAGAATGCTCTCGATCACGTGTGCGTTGTACTCGACTCCCAGCTGGTTGGGCACCGTCAGGAGGAGGGTGTCGGCTTCCGCGACAGCCTCATCCCTCCACAGCTCATCGATCAGTGCGTCGGGCTCAGCGGCATAGCTGCGACCGAACACCGAGCATGTGTTGTCGATCATGCCGACCTGGTCTGACTTCTCGCGGTTCACACCGAAGTACGCGCGGTCAGTGTCGTTGACTAACGCGAAGATGCTGCGGCTGACGGATACCTGAGGCTCGCGCTCGTGTCCGGTCTCGGCCCATTCCTCGCGGAACGACCGGATCTGCTTCGCCTGCTGAACGTGGAAGGGCTCGCCCGTCTCGTCGTCCTTCAGCGTCGAAGACATGAGGTTCATCCCCTGCTTCGCCGCCCAGCGAGCAGTGGCGTTCGACCCCGCACCCCACCAGATGCGCCCGCGCAACCCCTCCGAGAACGGCTCCAGACGCAACAGGCCGGACGGGTTGGGGAACATCGGCCGCGGGTTCGGCTGGGCGAACCCTTCGCCCTTTAGGAGCTCAAGGGTGGCTGCTGTGTGCTTCCTAGCCATGTCCGCATCGGACTCGCCTGCGGCCGGCTCGAAGCCGAAGTAGCGCCATCCGTCGATGACCTGCTCAGGTGAGCCACGCGAGATCCCGAGCTGAAGCCTGCCGCCGGAGATCAAGTCTGTTGCGCCGGCATCTTCGACGAAGGCCAGAGGATTGACGTAGCACATGTCGGAGTTGCAACCCTCGAAGAAGGGCGCTGCCGCAGATGACTCGACCTTGCCATCGTGGCAGCTGGCCCAATGAAGCCTCAGACCGAGGGCGCTTGACCTTGCCCCTGGGGGAAGGCGTCAAGTGGTTGCAGGTGGTCAAAACGCCACCGGCAATACGGAAAGAGGACGTGATCTGAAATGGCACTAAACATCGCAGCCGAAGAGCGGCAGACTGTTCACTACATCGGCATTCCCCTCAGCGCCCGATTCTCGGAGTTTGGCGCGCACGGCGGACCCAACGAGGCGATCCCGCGGATCTATCAGTGGCTGGGCGAGCACCAGGTTGCGCCGCTTGGCGGGCCTCTCTATGTCTACCGTCACATCGGAAACAGTGATGACACGGTTGACCTCACAGTCGCGGTGCCGATCTCCGGACCAGTCAAGCCGACTGACGGTCTCGTTCTCGGTGCCCTCCCGGCAGGCACCTACGTCGTCGGCCGCCATGTCGGTGCGCCTGATGCCATCCCGGCGGCACACAGCGAGGTCAAGAAATGGGCCGAGGTCAACGGACATCGCCTCGACGTCCTCGAAGACGACAACGGTGGACTGTGGACCGGCCACGCCGAGCACTTCCTCACCGATCCGGAGGAGGAGCCGGACCCCTCCAAATGGGTCACCGATCTGCTGTTCAAGACCGTCTGAGCGCGCTGAGCCTTCGATAGACTGGACTCCTGAGGAGGGGCATGGCCGATCTGATGACAATTGGAGAGTTCGCGGCGGCCACATGGCTGTCGTCGAAGGCGCTCCGGCTCTACGACCGGAACGGTCTTCTCTCGCCCGATGCGGTCGATCCGTGCAACGGCTATCGGAAGTACAGCCACTCTCAGATCGAAGTCGCCCGTCTCGTCACCATGCTCCGGCGCATCGACATGCCTCTTGACCAGATCAGGGAGTTGCTGGGACTGCCTGAAGACGAAAGATCAGCCTTCGTAACGCGTTATCGGGAAGCCGAAGCGGAACGGCACGCGCGTCGCCAATCCCTGGCTCGCTTCATCGAGTACGCGGTCGCAGAGGGCTCGTTGGACGGAGACGGCCAGCCTGGCTCCTCCCGGTTTGAGGTGTCGCTGCGAACCGTTCCAGACAGCGCGGTTCTGGCATCGACCCGACACACGTCCGCCCGCGAGCTGCCTGATGTCATTCGCTCCAGTGCAGCGAAACTCCTGCAGCTCGCGGACGGACGCGGCGGTCCAAGCGGTGGACTCGTCGTGATCTACCACGGCCAAGTCGGCTGGGAGTCCGACGGGCCCATCGAGGTCTGTGTGCCACTCCGCGACGCGGAGCGTGCCCATCGAGTGGAACGCGAGCATTTGCAGCTGTTCACGCGCGTCGTTTCCGAGGATGTGCAGTTTCCCAGGATTCTCTCGGCGTTCGAAGCGGTCCAGATGCGTGCGAGTCAACTCGGTTTCACCCATGCGGGACCGCCGCGAGAAATCTACACACCAGACAACCAAGACTCGGTGCCGCGATGCGAAGTTGCATTGCCGGTCACCACAGATGAAGGGCTGTTGAACAAATGAAACTCGTTCTTCCCACGGACTGCGGGAATGCGCCGAGAATCGCCATAGTCGGAGAGTTCGTCACTAACTGGGCGAAGAGGGATGCCGAGGCCATGACAGCATGGTTGACCGACGATGTGACCTGGATAGTCGCCGGGCGAGAGACCGCCAGTGATGTTGTCCCGGCCGACTTCGCGTGCTCGGGCAGCACGCCCAACTACCTCGAAGTCAATACGATTATCACGCACGGCCGACTCGCTTCCTGTGATGGCTTCGTAGATTCTGAGTCAGGTCGAATGCACTTCAGCCACGTGTTCAGGTTTGCGAGCACGTCGAAGACTGCCAAGATTCGGGAGGCCAGAACGTACCTCAACGAGTGCCCTTAGCGCATGTCTGGGTTGTAGCCTTGGCACTATGACTAGAGTTGCGGCGTACGTTCGGGCATCCGTCGATTTCACCGGTGAGCGCTGGTCGGTCGGCACTCAAAAGGAGGTCATCGCACGTCGAGCCGAGGAACGCGGTTGGAAGATCGTCGACGTCTATGAGGACAGTGGAGTGTCCGCGTCCAAGGCGCGTGGGCCCAAGACCGACTGGGCAAGGATGCTCAGGGACGCAGATGTGGGAAAGGTCGACATGGTCGTCGCAGTGGACGTGGATCGACTGCTTCGGAGCACGAAGGATCTCAACACCCTGATCGATCACGGGCTCAAGATCGTCACCTTGGACGGCGAGATCGACCTGTCTACGGCCGACGGCGAGTTCAGGGCGACGATGCTCGCGTCCATCGCGAGGTTCGAGACAAGGCGGAAGTCCGAGCGTCAGCTCAGGTCGAATGCCCGTCGGCGGGCAGAGGGCCTGCCCGCCTCGGCCTGGACGCCGTTCGGTTGGACGAAGGACGGCAAGGTTGTCCCTGATCAGGCGGAGGCGGTCCGCAGGGCGTTCGACGCTTTTCTTGGCGAGCCGTCGCTGTCGATCCGCCGCATTCGCGAGGACCTCAACATAGCCGGTCATCGCACTGCCCGCGGGTCCGAGTTCTCCACCGACGCGGTCCGCTACCTGCTTGGGAACCCGCTCTACGCTGGCTTCATCAAGAAGTACTCCACGGGCGAGCTGCATCCCGTCATGGATGGTCGGTTCCCGCCCATCGTCGCCGAGCAGACCTGGCGTGCGGCGGTGGCGAAGCTGGAGGACAACGTGAGGCGTGCGGCCCGGCAGGGCAACCAGCCGAAGTATCTGCTGTCGTCGGTCGGGCTCTGTGGGAAGTGCGGCGCGACGCTCGTCTCCGGGACGAACAGTCAAGGTGTGGGTTCCTACAGGTGTGGAGATCACTTCCACCTCTCGCGCCAGCGCGCGCCCGTCGATGCGATGGTGACCGAAGCCGTCATCACCAGACTGTCCGCGAGGGACGTGCACGACCTGGTCGTACCTAAGGAGGAGGCCGGGGTCGACCGCGAGACACTGCTGACGGAGCGCAACGCCCTGGTCGAACGCGTGAACGAGCTGAGCCCCATGCTGAGCGACGTCAGTCAGCCCGTCATCGAGATCACGCAGGCGATCAACGATGTGAAGGCCCGCATCGTCGAGATCGACGCCGAACTACACGATCGGTCAGTGTCGCAGACGGCGGACTTCATGGCCGACATCGACGATCCCGTCGGCACCGTGCAGCGCCGCGAAGCCGTAGATCGAAAGTGGGATGCATGGGACATGGACCGTCGTCGGCTACTCGTGGACGAGCTGGTGACGGTGACCATCGAGCCGATCCGCCCAGGTCACGTGAAGTTCGACCCTGACCTCATTCGGATCGATCCGCGTCGCAACTGACTCACGACTCGATTCGTCATTGCAATGGTGAGTCGAGTCGTGGGAAGATGGTTGCAGACATAGAGAATCCCCCGGGGTCCGAGGTAGTAACTCGGCACGAGCCCCCGATAATTAGCCGGTAAACACAGTCGTAATCGCTCGACGGGATCCGGAAGAACTCATTCGTGAGGTTTTCCGTCATGTCTTCTGTCGTTCTCGACGACGCTTGCACCAACGATCTGTTTCCTCCCCTGGCCCCAGTTCGGTCTGAGGGGTTCCCGTCCCGCGATGATGGTGACGATCCCGTCATCGCCGCCGCCCGCGCCGCTGGCCATCGTGCCGGTAAGCGCCTGGCTGAGACCCCATTGACCCCTCGACAGAGGGCTGTCATCGCCTCCCTGGTAGGGGGTGGTCGGGCATGAGCGCCAACGCCTCCGCATTCGACCACGTCCTTGGTTTCCGTTGGCGTCAGGGCGATTCGTCCCTTGCCGACAGTGAAGCCCGGCTCCACGACCTCGGAGTGCTCCGCTCCGTCCTCGAAGAGGTCGTAGAGCTGTCGGTCGCTGACGCCCGTGCAGACGGGGTCACCTGGGCGAGGATCGGGGATGCCCTGGGCGTTACCCACCAGGCGGTCATCAAGCGCTACGGGAAGCGTTCTGGGGGTGATTGCCGATGAGCGCCGATCCACGCGCCCGTACTGCCGCTCTCGCCGACCTGACCTCGCCCGGAGGTCCTAACCGGGCGTTCGGCGAGCGGAGCGAGTCCGAGCCGTATGCTGACGTTCTGAACGACGGGAACCAGGTTCTCGCCGTCGAGGACGTTTTCGCAGGAAACGGCTATACGGCTGCATCAACTGATTCCAACGACTCCGAGACGACCGCTGATCTCACCTCTGACCTGGAGTCAGACGCCGCTTTACATGCGCGGTCTTCCTTGGGTGGCCGCGCATCCGTTTCGGAAACGGCTGCACCGGCGCCTACCTCGGTTGCAGTCGTGGACTTCGCCGAGCTGGACGTGCCGGGAGCCGATCCCGACGATGACCTCGAGGCGTTCGTCGCCGAGTCCACGCCCGCGCAGGTGGCCGAGGCGAAGGAGTTCTTCGCCCGGGCGAAGGCCGCGGAGAGCCCGGACCAGGTGAAGCGCGCCCGAATGCAATCGCGCGTGTTCTCGGTGATGCAGTACCGGGAGCACCCGGAGACCGGCGAGGTCATGCTCACGCAGGAGCAGATCGACGAGGGCCTCGCGACGCTGGGCGATCGCCTCCACCGCTGGGCCTACGTGTGGCACCCGTATGACCGCCTGGTCGAGGTGGACGAGGGCACCGGCGAGGCGGTGTGCTGCGGGCTCAAGGGCTTGCACGCTCACATGGTGCTGTGGATCGCTGATGCAGAGGGCGCGCGCCCCACGATCCGCACCGTCTCCGATGCGTTCTCGATCCCATCGGCCCGGGTGAAGCCGCCGAAGGAGACCGTGGAACAAGAGGGCACCGAGCACAAGGGCCGCGGCGCGGCGGAGAAGGCGTTCTTTGACCTCAGCGAGTACCTGCCCCACGAGTCGCGCGGAAAGGACGCCATCCGTGGCATCCACCACCCGGATCGTCATTACCTCGTGGACAAGACGCAGGAGGGCAAGCCCGGCAAGTACCAGTACGGCCGCGGACGGATCGTCGCGAACTTCGACTTCGGCCCGGAGCTGGACACGCACATGGCGATGCGACGCAACGCCGCTGACGGCGGAGGCAGTGCGAAGCTCAGCAAGCTCTTCCAGGCCGTGGGCAAGGGCTCGCTGACGCTGACGCAGGTCCGCGATCAGGAGCCCGCAATCTACTTCGCGAAGGGTAACCTGGCGCACTTCCAGAAGCTGCGCGGCGACTTCCTCGCGCACCAGGACGCACCCGAGTCGGTCTTGAACTTCTACGTATTCGGCGAGGGCGGCACGGGCAAAGACCTGCTCGCGAAAGCACTTGCCCGTGCGCTGGCCCCCGACGCGGACAAGCCCTACTTCAAGGTCGGCGGCGAGAACGTCTCGTGGGAGGGCTACGACGGCGAGACGGTCGTGATCTGGGAGGACATGCGCGTCGGCGACATGATACGCACGGCGAAGAACCGCGGCATGCTCTTCCGAATCCTCGGCCCGTGGCGCGAGCCGGACGAGAAGCCGATCGTGAACATCAAGGGATCGAAGACCCAGCTGCTCAACCGCGTGAACATCGTGACGGGGCCCGAGGGCTACGAGGAGTTCCTCCGCGGCCTGGCGGGCGAATACGAGTCGATGCAGGGAGGCGTGCGGGTCAAGCACCAGGCCGAGAACCTCGGGCAGGGATTCCGCCGCTTCCCGGTGATTATCCCGGTCGCCGAACGCGAGTTCTCGATCTTCGTGAACTCCGGCGTGCTCAACGGCACCCGCGAGTACCAGAGCTACGAGCGATACGAGCACATGCGCCAGGACCTCGAGCTGCTGGCACGCAAATGCAAGGCGATCAAGGACACGGCCGAGCGCGAGCGCGTTCGCGGTGCGATCGAGGCGCGCACGGTAGCGCCGATCGTGGAGCACTACGACCGGATCGCTCGTCCCGAGCTGGAACCGATCGACGGGGACGAACTGTTCGCGGAGTTCGCCGGGGTCGGTCAGCCGATCCCGCAGAGCGTCGTCGAGGTCCCCTCCGAGCCGATTGAGCTGAGCCCGCGGGATCGCTGCATCTGCATCGAGTGGCAGGGGTACGCCCTCGATCACACAGTGTCCTGCCCGATCCGCACCGACGCCGAGTCGGCGATGGCAGAGATGCGTCAGCGAGAGGCCGAGCGCGACGCGGCGGCCGAGGCCCGCCGCCAGGCCGAGCTTGAGCGGAAGGTCGCGCGGATCCGCGCGAACGGCGGCCTGCTGGCCGTGGGAGGTGTGCGATGAACACCGAACTTGAGGCGATCTCCCAGGGGGTCGAGGGGGCCGGAGGCCCCTCGCAAGCAGCCGGCGAGGACATGAGCGTCAGCGAAATGTCCGACACGGCTACTGCTTGCCACTCTGGCGTACAGGTGGAGCATCAGACCGACTCCCAGGTGAACACCGGTCGGGCTGATGCAGAGGCTGTGCGGCAGAGCCCCGGCGGCGCGAAGCGTCGTCGTGGGGGCCGCGCGAAGCTCGATACCGACTTCGGAGAGGAGACGCTCGCGGCTCTTCGCACTCGTGCGAAGCGGCTCGGGCTGGCTCCGGGCACATGGGTGCGGACCGTCGTGCGCGATGCTCTCCATGCGTCTCGGAGCGAGGAGCTGGACGCCGCCGTGGCTGCGCACCAGCTCGGGGTTGAGTCCCGCGTGCAGGCGTCGGCGGAGGCTCGCGAGCTGGCCGCTCAGGTGCGCCCGCTGGCGATCAACGTCAACGACCTGGACCGGCGCGCGCGGGCCGGTGAGGCGGTGTCGCTGTCGGCGGAGGTGCCCGAACTGATCGAGCTGCTGCGCGAGGTCCGCGCCCTGCTCGGTGATCGGACGGCGTCATGAGCACGACGCACTACAGCCCGAGCGCCAGCGCCGCCGACACGGAGCGCTATATCCGGGGCAAGGAGGACGAGCGGGGCGTCGCGATCACGTGCGATGTGCCGGGAGGCCCCGGCGCGTTCTCGGCGCGCGCTCGGGCGCTCACGCAGAACACGACGCGCGAGGTCGAGGCGCTGCACTACCGCCAGTCGTTCAGCGACGAGGAGTTCGACCCGAAGAACCCCGAACACGTGCAGCGGGTGAACGACCTGGGCTACCAGCTCGCCAAGAAGATGCACCCGGATTCCGACTGCCTCGTCGTCAGTCATGTGGATGGGCGGGGAAAGAAGCCGCACAACCATATTTTGGTTCTCAATCACAACAACCGCACGGGAAAGGCGCTCTCGGACTATCGCACGTTCCACGATCGCAAGGCCGGGAATCAGAAGGGCGTGCAGTCGGCGAACGACGAGCTGATGCGCGAGCACGGGCTCTCGGTCGTGAAGCGGCTGGAGCACGCGCCGAAGGACTGGGAGCTGCGCCGCGAAGACTTCGCCGAGGGGTCGCTCGACCGCGAGATGGGCGACCGGATGAGTGCGGCGCTGGCCGATCCCCGCGCGGTGGACAAGGCCGGTCTGGTCTCGGTGATCGAGGAGCAGAACCAGCAGCTCGGTGATGACGGGGATCGGGTGCCACGGATGCGGCTGCACAGCCCCGTCAGCAAGAAGGGCAAACGCGCCGGGCAGGAGACCTGGACGCTCTACATCGAGGACCGCCGCGGCGAGTCCGGGCGTGCCGAGCGCCGCAAGCGCACGAGCGCACTCTCGGCGGACTTCACCCCGGAGGGCGCGCAGGCGTTCTTCGACTACCACCAGCAGCAGAAGGAGCAGGAACATGAGCGCAGCACTCGACAGGCTGAAGCAGCAGAACGGGCCCGTGCAGTCGCCGCAACCGCTCGGCAGTCCGGAGACGATGGAGCTGTTGACCTCGATCCTCGCCGCCGTCGAGGCGCAGAATACGAGGATCGCCACGCTGACCGAGCAGCAGAAGAAGCTCGCGGGGTTCGTGAAGGTGGACAGCGAGGAGCAGGAGAAGCAGCTCTCCGCGATCTCGCATCAGCTGACCTCAACGTCGCCGCCGCCGGAGTCGAACGAGAACAGCGAACTGCTCGCCGGAATCGCGTCCACTCTCGCGGGTATGAGCGTGAACCTCAACGGGGAGAGTCTGAAGGGCTCAGCCTCTAAGTCCGAGGCTGCCGCCAAGCATCTCGATGAGAGCCGGGCTAAGTTCGAGCGGGCCGCGAACGGTGCGCAGAAGGCCTGGCGGGAGTCGATCACCCAAGCCAGCGCCGAGGCGACGAGTGCGATCAGCACGGCCCGGGATCAGGCTGTGCAGTCGATCGAGAGGGCCGCTGCCGACGCCGGGGCCGTGGCAACAGCCAAGATTGACGCCGCGAACGAGCGGGCCGAAAAGATCATCGCCACAACGGCGAAGCTGGAGGCCCGTCAGCTTTGGTCTGTCGCCGCGTCGATGTGCCTCGCGCTGCTGCCGGTCGCAGTGATCGTCGCGGGTGTTTGGATGGCCGTCGCCGGGCTTATCACGGGCGCTCAGTGGGCCCTCGACGTGGACGGGAGCGTGTGGCTCGGGATCGGTCGCTGGCTCGTGGTCTCCATGGGCCTCGCCGGGGCCGGCTACGGACTCTTCGCGTCCGTCCGCTGGGTCGCCGGTCTCGTGGAGACCTGGAAGGGCCGCGGGATGCCGAGGTGGCCCCGTTGGCGGTGATGGCTGGATCCGATCGAGCTACCGGTTCCGATCAGCAGTCGAAGGATTTTCGCAGCAGCCAGTCCTGCGGCCTCGGTGCCGCCGCCGTAGCCTGACGAGCATCCCGGCCGTGACGGCCATCGCGACGGCGATCCCGGCACCGATGATCCAGGGATTGCCGAGGAGCCCTCCGACGCCTGCGAGTGCTCCGCCCGCCGCGATGAGCGGCAGGCCGCAGCAGAGCAGCAACGGAAGCGCGCAGCATGCCAGTAGGAGCAGCCCGGTCCCTGCGGCGACGATGGGACCGGCGCGCCGTTCGTCGCGGTCGTGATCGGCGCTCATCGTCTGCACCTCTTCCGGATGAGATCTCCCCGATTGCATGCGTTGCCGTTCATGCGCAGCACGAGAGCAGTGACGGGTCGGTGGTGAAGGACTTCGCGGCGATCCGGATGCCTTCGGTCATGGTCAGGTAGGGGGCCCAGGCGTCGGCGACTTCGGCGATGGTCTTGCCGAGCACGTGGACGCCTGCGGCGGCGAGTTCCCCGGCGTCCTTGGCGACGGCGGTGAGGCCGAGGATCTCGCTCGTATCGGCGTTCACGACGATCTTGATGAACCCGCGGGTGTCGCGGTTGATCACCGCCCGGGGCACATACTCCAGGGGCAGCACGCGGCAGTCGCAGCGGATCCCCGCGGCGACGACCTCCTTCTCGGTCATCCCGACCGCGCCGATCGCCGGTCCGGTGAACGTCACCCGCGGCAGATGGGAGTAGTCGACGGACCGGTCGGCGTCGGCGAACGCGTTCTCGGCAACGAGGGTGCCGTGGTGGGCCGCGACGTAGACGAACTCCGGGTGCCCGGTCACGTCGCCCGCGGCCCAGATCCGCGGGTTCGACGACTGCAGATGGTCGGAGACGACCACCTCGCCGGAGTCCCCGGTCTTCACCCCGACCGCATCGAGGTTCAAGCCGTCGGTGACGGGACGGCGTCCGAGGGCGACGAGCACCTGGTCGGCGCGGAACTCCTGCGAGCCGCCGGACACGTCCGCGGTAACCACGACCTGCCCGGTCGCCGCGTCCCGGGACACCCGGGTCGGCACCGCGCGGCGGACCACCCGGATGCCCTCGTCGGCGAACACCTCCTGCAGTGTCCGGGACACCTCCGGCTCCTCCTTCGACGCGAGCCGGGACCGCACCAGCACGGTGACCTGGGAGCCGAGGCGGGCGAACAGCTGCGCCTGCTCCAGGGCAACGTAGCCGCCGCCGAGCACCAGCATCGACTCGGGGACCTCGGTCAGGTCCATCGCCGTGGTCGAGGTCAGGTACCCGGCCTCGTCCAGGCCGTCGATCGGCGGAGCCCACGGCCGCGCACCGGTGGCGACCAGGTAGTGCTCGGCCTCGATCGTCTCGACCGCTCCGTCTGCGGCGGTGACCTCCAACACCGGCGCGTCCGGGGTGCCCGCGAACCCGGCGTCTCCCCGCCGGACGTGCCACCCGTATGAATCGGCGACGTCGGCGTACTTCTCGCCCCGCATCGTCTCGACCAACGCCTGCTTCCCGGCGATCAGCGCGGGCATGTCCACTGGGCCTGCCGTCGTCGCGATCCCCGGGAACCGGTCGGCGACGTCGGCGGCGACGTGCCGTGCATCGGCGGCGGCGATGAGGGCCTTCGACGGCACGCAGCCCGTGTTCACGCAGGTGCCGCCGAGCGTGCCACGCTCGATCATCACCACCGACTTCCCGAGCATGGTCGCGCGAATCGCGGCGGCGAACGCTCCGCCGCCCGATCCGATGATGGCGAGATCGTACTTCGTAGGCATCGCTGCTCCCGTCAAGGCTTGGACTTCTGTTCCGTTTCAGCCATACTGGACCTTCCAGTGCAGGGGAAGGTCAAGCGTGGCCCCTGCCGAATGATCGGAGGCCGCAATGCGCATCGGAGAACTCGCCGAACGCGCGGGCACCACCTCGAAGACGCTCCGGTTCTACGAAGAGCAGGGACTGCTGCCCCCGGCCGACCGGACGCCATCCGGGTACCGCGACTACGCGCCCGACGCCGTCGCCCGGATCGACTTCGTTCACCGTGGCCAGGCCGCAGGCCTCACCCTCGCCCAGATCCGCCAAATCCTCGACATCCGCGACAGCGGCCACGCGCCCTGCGAGCACGTGCGAGACCTCCTCGACGCGCGCCTGGCCGAGATCGAGCAGCAGATCGCCCAGCTCACCGCCCTGCACGGCACCATCGCCGACCTCCGGCACGACGCCGCGCACCCGGACCCCGTCACATGCAGCCCAGACCAGGTCTGCCGGTACCTGTAGAGGGACGCGGACCGAGAAAACGAGAGCCATAACACGAACATGCGCTAACCGAAGCCCACCACCTCGGCTCGGTTATCGCCGTTGACATCAGCCAGGACACGCGGATAAAGATCCACGGTCCAACCGTCGTTGTTCCCGAACACCGTCAGCCACAGCGCCGAGCCGGTCACCGTACCGTCCGCCAAACCGTAGGCCACGTAGGTTCCGCTGTTGCCGAATCCCACGATGTCCGCGGTTCCGTCACCGTTGGCATCGGCCAATGCCCTGGGGTGATGTCCGATCTTCCATCCCTGATAACTGCCGAAGTCCGCCACTTTCAGAGTGGGTGCGGTGAAACCGCCACCGAACCGTCCGTAAGACACGTACGTCCCGGCGTTGCCGAACCCTACGATGTCTTCGATGAGGTCACCGTTCAGGTCACCCATAACGCGAGGGGTACGTTGTACGCTCCATCCCTTGGTTGTACCGAAATCAGTTGAACGCAGCGCGGGTGCCGTGAAGCCACCGCTCGATCGTGCATAAGCGACCGTGACTCCCCTGCTGCCGAAAGCATCGATGTCGTCACGGTTGTCGCCGTTGACATCTGCCAACTCTCGGAGGTGCTCGCCGATTTGCCAGCCTTGAGCGGCCGTCAGGTCATTCACGGCCACCGTGGGTGCAGTGAACCCGCCACCGACACGGGCATACGACACGTAGGTCTTCGAGTATCCGAAGCCCACGATGTCCGCTCTGCCATCACTGTTGACGTCGCCCAGCTCCCTCACGTGTTCGCTCTTGAGCCAGCCCTGACTGGTTCCGTAGTCACGGAGGGCAAGCGTAGGCGCGGTGAACCCACCGTCCAGGCGACCGTAGGCCACGGTGGTTCCGGCGATCCCGAAGCCCACCACGTCAGCCCGGCCATCATCATTGACGTCGGCCAGCTGACGAGGATGCTGTCCCTCGCGCCAACCCTGGTCATATCCGAAATCACGCAGCCTCAACTGAGGAGGCGCAAAGGTCCGGTCCACTCGGCCGAGAGCCACATAGGTTCCCTGATCACCGAAACCAACGATGTCGTCACGACCATCACCGTTGACGTCGGCTAGTAAACGAGGATGTTGCTGCACACGCCACCCGTTGGCGTAGGTGAAATAGGGTTGCTCGGCCGCGTGAGCGGACGTTCCCGTCAGGACCACCGCTGAACTCGCGAGCGCGAGGGTGGCAGCCATACTTAGCCTTGATCCACCGATGAGCATGCTGGGCTTGGGTCGCAATTAAAGACGGGATGCCCGTCTGACCGGG
>NZ_BAAAQA010000013.1:0-16986 GCF_039531425.1 Kocuria atrinae | reverse complement strand
CGTGCATCCATGAAAACTCCCCGGAAGAAGGAACTGATTTCTCAGTCCAACTTCCGGGGAGCAGTTCATTCCGTGCCGGGGCTCCAATCCGTTAAACCAGCCCCTCTCAGCCCCGCCAAAGCCTGCCGTGGCAAGATAATGCGATGGCCGAGTCACCCGGATCCGGCCGCGATCAACGATTCCCCCGATAGGCTGCCCGTTGTCTTTCCCTCCCGCGCCCGCGCGTCCCGTATCCGCACGCTCCGTGATCCGACCGTTGGTCACGGTCGTGTTCCTGTGGACGTGCGTGGGCATCGCGACCTACATCAGCCTCATGACCATGACGGGTCAGTCCCTGGATGACGAGGCACTCGCCCAGGCCAAGGCCGATCGCAACAACTTCTTCCCGTGGATTTTTCTGGCCGCGGCACAGCACGTGCCGGAACTCGTCTCCATCGCGGCAGCCGTTCTGGCGCTCGTGTGGACCATTCGCACCCGCCGGTGGATCCCCGCGGTCGTCGGGTTGGGGATGATCCTGGGGGCCAATTTCACGACACAGTTCCTCAAGCGAGTGCTCCTGGACAAGCCTGACTTCGGCATTCAGCTCATCGTGCACAATTCATTCCCGTCCGGGCATACGACGGCCACGGCCACGATCCTGGTGACGCTCCTGCTGGTCGCTCCCCCGCACCTCCGCGCCAAGACCGCCACGTGGGGCTGGGTGCTCGCGGCCATCACGGGCATGCTCACGGTTCTCAACGGTTGGCACCGCCCGTCGGACGCCGCCGCAGCTCTCCTCATCGTGGGCGGTTGGGGCGTGCTCGCCGTCCTTGCGATCAGGCTCGCCGACGCCGCTCTCGCTCGCCCCGGGGCTCGGCCCACCGATGTGTATCGCCGTGTCCGAGACAAGATGGGCGCCCACCGCGAGAACCTTCAACAGCGAGAAGAACGTGGCGACAGCGCTTACATTCCGCCCACGGGATCTCAACAGCGGCAACACGGTCAACCGAGTCAATCGCATCCGTACCAATCAGGGATCGGGCAGCCCGGCCCCCGTGGACCCGGAAACCCGCGCTTCAGCACCCACGGCCCCGCGGCGGCGTCGTACGCGGATGCCCCGTATTCGAACGCACCCAACCCACAGGCCCAACAGCAGTACCCGCCCGCGGGATACCAACAGAATCCGTACGCGCAATACGGCCGCCCCGGCTACGGTTACCGCGCAGCAGTGCGCCCACGGAAGGGCACGGTGATCGCCTTATTGGTGTTGGCGATCGGCCTGGCCGTGGCCGTGGCACTGATGCCGTCGCTCGCCGTGGCCGGAACCTGGGCAGGTCGGGCAAACGTTATTGCGGGGTACCTTGGGATTGCGGCTGCTGCTGCTCTGAGTTGGCGGTCTGTGGCTCGCTGGCTGCGGTCTCTATCCTGACGGTGGCCAGCCGATCCAAGAAGATCCGGGCCACCCCCGCCTGATACGGGAGCCTGAACATGGACGCGGTGACCGTGCCCGCGGATGCCGGATCGGCCTGTTCCGCGCGCTTGATCGCGAGTGCCATGGTGTCCGCCTGTTGCAGCACGAACGTGTTGGAGACCGGGCTACCGTGGCCGGGTACGAAGACTTTGTACCGCTCCAACGTGGCCAGCGAGTGCAGGGTTTCCACCCATCGCTGCGGGTAGGAGTCCTCGAAACTGGGATCCGCGCCTTCTTCCACCAGGTCACCGCAGAAGACGATGTCCTCCACGCCCACACACACGTCGTTGTTGGTGTGGCCAAGCCCCAGGAAGAACAGCGTCACGGGTTTGTCACCCAGTTCGATACGCGTCAGTGACGGCCTGCGACCGTTGCCGGGCAGCGTGTTGGTGGGGAGCACGAGTTGGGTGTCCAGGCCATCCGCGTCTCCCATTTCGGGCTCTTGGGTCCCCACGAAACTGCGCTGGAAGTCACCGTGATCTCGCATGGCCGCCGCGCACGCCTTATGGGCCCAGAATTCAACAACTCCGGCGCGTTGGAACACGGCGTTACCCATGTAATGGTCGTAGTGAGCGTGGGTATTGACCACGGTCAGGGGCAAGTCTGTGACCTCACGAACGGCGGCCAAGATCTCGCGCCCCTGGCGCGGCCCCGCACCCGTATCGATGACCAGGGCACGCTGAGATCCCACGATGAGCCCGGAGTTCAACCTCCAGTTCTCCGTGCCAATCACGTAGACGCCGTCGCGCAGCTCGTGGATGCGTGCCATGCCGAACAGCCTAACCGCCCCCGGGCCCCTCTACATCCACCCAGCGATTGAAGTTACGCGGTGCTAGCCTGTGCGGCGTGCTCCCGTCCCAGCCCGCCTCGCAGCCTTCGAACGACGCCGCCCTGCCGCCCGCCGGCCGGTTCGCACCCTCGCCGTCGGGAGACCTTCACCTGGGCAATTTGCGCACTGCGCTGGCCGCGTGGGGATTCGCTCGCGCGACCGGTAGAAAGTTCATCCTGCGGGTTGAAGACCTGGACCGTGTGAAGAAGGGCGCTGCGGAGCGCAATATTGCCGATCTGGCCGCCATCGGCCTGGATTGGGACGGCCCCGTGGACTACCAGGCGCCGCGCATTCCACAGTTCCTAGAAGAGGTGCAACGCCTTACAGATGCCGGGCTCACCTATGAATGTTTCTGCACTCGCAAGGAAATTCACGCGGCCGCCTCGGCACCGCACGGGATCCCCGGGGCCTACCCGGGTACGTGCCGGAACCTGAGCGAAGAGACCCGCGAGCGGCGTCGTGAGGAACGCCCGCCGGCCATCCGACTGCGCTCGGGCGTGACGGAATTCACCGTGCACGACTACTTTGCCGGCGAGTACACCGGCGCAGTGGACGACATGGTGCTGGTGCGCAACGACGGCACTCCCGCGTACAACCTGGCCGTGGTCGTGGACGATGCCCAGCAGGGGATCGACCAAGTGGTGCGCGGCGACGATCTACTGCCGTCAGCGCCGCGGCAGGCCTACCTCGCGGAGCTACTGGGATACCGGACCCCCGAGTACGTTCATGTCCCCCTGGTGCTGGGCCCCACGGGCGCGCGGTTGGCTAAACGCGACGGAGCTGTAACACTTGAGGAATTACACGCTCTGGGTTACAGCGCGCGAGACGTGCTGCTGTGGCTCGGTGAATCACTGGGGGTTAACCACCCCCTCAATACCACGGCTGACTTGCTGAAGGACTGGAATCCCGGGGCCTGGAACACGGACCCCGCCAGCTTCACGGAATGGCCCGAAAAACGGGCCTGAAACCACCCTTAAGGGTGGGCAACGACACTTAACGGCTTTGGGTAGCTAAATAACGTCCCCTACAGTGGACGCCGTCCAAATCTCTCGCACCGGAAGGTACACCTATGTCCGACCAGGCGTATCAACTCATCGCGATTGTGATCTATTTCTTAGGCATGATCGCGATTGGCCTGTGGGCCAACAGTAAGACAAAGAACCTCGACGATTACATGTTGGGGGGAAGAAATCTCAAGCCCGGCGTGGCAGCGCTGTCCGCGGGTGCTTCGGATATGTCCGGCTGGTTGGTCATGGGCCTGCCCGGTGCCGTGTACCTCGCCGGCATGGTTGAAGCCTGGATCGCCATCGGTCTGACCATTGGCGCCTGGCTGAACTGGAAGTTCGTGGCGCCGCGACTGCGTGCGTACACCGAGGTTTCCAACAACTCGATCACCATTCCGTCCTTCCTGGACAGCCGACTCAAGGGCAACACCCGCATGCTGCGTGTGGTGTCCGGCATCATCATTCTGGCGTTCTTCACGTTCTACGTGTCCTCCGGCATGGTGGCCGGTGGCGTGTTCTTCATGTCATCCTTCGGCTCCACCTACCTCACCGGCATGCTGCTCATCGCCGGCGTGACCGTGCTCTACACGTTCTTCGGCGGCTTCCTGGGTGCGTCCTACACGGACCTCTTCCAGGGCATCCTCATGTTGATTTCGCTGCTCCTGGTCCCGATCATCGGTCTGATCATGGTGGGCGGCCCCGCCGAAATGGTGGAGCGTATCCAGAACGTGAACCCGGATGCACTTTCGTTGGTTGCCAGCGGTACCGCCGTGGGCATCATTTCCGCACTCGCCTGGGGCCTGGGTTACTTTGGCCAGCCGCACATCATCGTGCGCTTCATGGCGCTGCGCAGCCCCGCCGATGCCAAGACCGGCCGCCGTATCGGCGTCGGTTGGATGATCCTCTCCGTGATCGGCGCAATCTCAACGGCCCTGGTGGGTATGGCCTACTTCGGCAACCGCCCGGATCAGGAGGCCACGGACCCCGAGGCCATCTTCCTGGACATGTCTCAGATCTTGTTCCACCCGGCCCTGGCAGGCCTGGTGCTGGCAGCCGTTCTGGCAGCCATCATGTCCACCGTGTCCTCGCAGCTTATCGTGTCCTCCTCCGCTCTGGTGGAAGACCTCTACGGCCTGGCCGTCAAGAAGAGTCCGTCCAACCGCACTCAGGTGTGGATGGGCCGCGCCGGTGTGCTACTCGTTTCCGTCGTTGCCGCCGCCCTGGCATGGGAGCAGAACGCCACCATCCTGGAGCTCGTGAGCTTCGCGTGGGCCGGCTTCGGTTCCGCGTTCGGCCCCGTGGTGCTGCTGAGCCTCTTCTGGCGCAAGCTCACCAACACCGGCGCCATTGCCGGCATGATCGTGGGCGCAGTGATCGTGTTCACGTGGCAGTACACCCCGTGGAGCGACCTCTACGAGATCATCCCGGGCTTCTTCCTGGGTCTGCTGGCCGCCGTCATTGGCTCGCTGGCCACCTATAAGCACGACCCGGCGATCCAGGCCGAGTTCGACGAGGCCGTGCGCATCGTCAACAACCCCGGCCAGGCAAAGCCGGCCGCAGCTGCTCCGGAGCACGTTGAGTCTGACGCTGCTACCGGTCGCAACTAAGCTCCAACCGCTGAGCGAGTATCTTTCCCGCCAGCTGAGCAAGGGTCCCGTTCACCATTCGGTGAGCGGGACCCTTGCTTTACGTCGTGATCGCAGCGTTAATGCAACCATGCTGATCAATTCGCTCTACCGCCCCGTAGCGGGACACGATGTCGCCGATGTCATTGCCGACTACCCTTTGGGGATCATTGTGGCCTCTGAGCTAGTGGCCACGCACATGCCCATGCTGGCGGTGCGAGACCCGGACGGTTCCCTTGTCATCGAGGGCCACATCCCCCTGTCGGACCCGTTGCACACAGTCTTGGCCGAGGGGCAAGAAGTGCTGTTGATCTTCCCCGGGCCCTCCGCCTACATCAGCCCCGACTGGTATACCCACACGGGGTTACCCACCTACGATTTCGAGCCCATCCACATTCGCGGCCGAGCAACCATCATGACTCAGCCCGCGCTGGAGGATCACTTGCGGCGGCTCATAGACCATCACGAGCGACGGGTGCGCCCACGTCAGGAAGGCCCTGATACGGCAGCCTCCGGGGGTGCCCGTGGACGATGGCGGATGAATGACAGCGCAGAGGACTCCATGCACCAGCTTCTCGGGGCCATTGCGGGCTTTCGGCTGCGTCCCCTCTCGGTGGAGTTCAAGTCGAAAATCGGTCAGAACAGGCCCGCGGACGAGGTTCCGATCACCGCTGAGCACCTGTCCCTGATGCGCCACCCGGATGCCAGCTACTTGGCCGATCTCATGGAACGCCTGTCCGCGGCTCGCGGGGTGGAGAACTCACCCGCGAGCCGGTGACGGGCCCTTTCCGTGACCTTTCGAGGCCGACGACGCTCGCGGCGTCGTCGGCCATCGCGCCTCGCCCGGGTGGCCGAGTGAGCAGTGAGGCTGGGAGCCGGTGGGCTCAGAAACCGAGGGAGGTGAGTGCCTTGCGCATGGCCTGGGCCGAATCTCGCAGCTGCTGTTCCTCGTGCTCGCCCATGGGGATCGCGAGTGGCTGCTCCACACCGCGGCGACCCACGATGGACGGGACCGACAGAGCCAGGCCACTGATGCCGTGGAAGTCATCCAGGATCGAAGAGACAGGCAGGACGGAGCGCAGGTCGCGCAGGATGGCCTCGGCAATGCGGATGCCGGACAGCCCGATCGCGTAGTTGGTGGCACCCTTACCCTCGATCACCTTGTACGCGGCGTTGACCACCTGATCGGTCATCTCCGCCAGACGCTGCTCGGTAAAGGGCTTGCGGCCGTCGATTTCCCAGTCACGCAGCGGAACCTGCCCGATGGAAGCGGAAGACCACACGGGGAATTCGGAATCGCCGTGCTCGCCGATGATGTACGCGTGCACGCTGGTCGTGTTGACCTGCGCCTCGTTGGCGATCATCCAACGCAGGCGGGACGTGTCCAGCACGGTGCCGGAGCTCAAGACCTGGCGGTGCGGCAGCCCCGTGATCTTCTGGGCAACCACGGTGAGCACGTCACACGGGTTGGTCACGAGCACGAAAATCGCATTGGGCGCGTGCTCCAACAGTTGGGGCATCAGGGACTTGAGGATCTCGGTGTTGGCGCCGGCCAGGTCCAGGCGGGTTTGGCCGGGCTTCTGTTTGGCGCCTGCGGTGATCAGGACGACGTCCGAGTTCCTGAGCACGGCCACGTCATCCGAGCCCTCCACGCGGGTGTCGGAAGCGAACATTTGCCCATGGGACAGGTCCAGGGCCTCGGCCTCCACCTTGGCGGTGTTGAGGTCGTAGAGGGCGATGTCGGTCGCGGTGCCGCGGATCATGGCCGCGTACGCCAGCGAGGTTCCCACCGACCCCGCTCCCACAATGCCGATCTTGGTTCTACGGACGGTGGCTTCACTGCTGGTGGTCATAGAAACTCCCCGGTTACGGCGGATACGTCCCGCAGGCCCACGTGGTGTGTGAGCTGCAGTGGTCATGTGGTCTTGCCACAGTCCATTGTGACGTATCCGCCGTGCCGGGGATAGTTCGTGTGACGAGGTCAACTACCTCGTGTTGCTATTGGATTCTTACCCAGTGACTAGCAGTGATAGGTGTCGGTGGGAGCCTCGAAGTGCACGTCGTAGCCCTCCGGGATACTCATACCGAACGAGGTGGCCAAACCGAGCACCTTGCGGGCGCGGGCCAGACGGGGCAGGTCGGAACCGTTGCGGATCTGACCGCCGTCGGCTTCGAACTCCTGCAGGAAGTCGGTGGCCCAGGACAACTCATTGAGGCTCGGGGACAGTCCTTCGTTGACCGTGGCGGTCTGCTCGGGCATGAGGCACAGCTTGCCGGTCATGCCGAACTCGGAAGTCACGCCGGTGGCCTCTGCGAGCTTGGCGCCGAGTGCACCAACAGCCGGGCCGTCGATCGGACCGGGCAGGTTGGCCGCACGCGAGGCGATGGTGAACTGCGAACGGGTGTAGGCCAGGACCATGGGGCTCTCGCCGAAACCGGTGTCACGGCGGTAATCACCGATACCGAATGCCAAGCGGTAAGTGGAACGCGCCGTCGCAATATCCTGCAGATTCTGCACACCGCGGGCGGTCTCCACCAGGGCAAGAATGCGGGTGCCACGCAGCATCTCTGCCGTACGGGTCACGTGCTCCGGGGATTCGGTCATGGCCAGCATGACGCCTTCCAGCCCGGGGGCTTCACGCAGAGCACGGAGGTCTTCCTCCCACCACGCGGTACCGAAACCGTTGATGCGGACCCACCCGTGGTTGAGTTCATGGTTCTCATTGCGCGAGGACAACCACTCGATCACGTTCTGACGTGCTGCGGCCTTATCCGCCGGTGCCACCGAATCCTCGACATCGAGGACCACAACATCCGCTGCACTGCTCGCCGCCACGTCGAAGCGCGCGGGCTGCGCACCGTTGACGAGCAGCCACGAACGGGCCAGCTCCGGACCAACTTTGGGATTCTCAGTGGTCGTAATGGTCATTTCGATGGTTTCTGACAGGGTGGTGGACATGATTCACTTCTCGATCTGTGTCTAAGAACGGACACGCTCCCGCAACAGAATGTGCGGTGAAAGCGCGGGTCAGCCGAGCGCCAGAACCAACCTGAGAGATGAAGCGGTCGGAGCGGGTCAGCTGCCAGTAGAGAGCCCCAGGACAAGCGGCACCAGTTCGGTGCGTTGATGACCTACGCGTGAGAGATGACACGCCGGGCAAAAGCGGTAGGGCTACCGTAACCAAGATCACATTTCAGATCAAATTGAGCGGCCCCACGGGGACCCTTGCAAGCTGATCGACGAAAAAACCCACTTCGCCAGGCGGCCGCACACGAATCGACAGTAAAGCCAAAATCGTCGACGATACGGGTCGTACGGTCGATCAGACTGCACGAACGCCTCGATTCCGTTTCACCCACCACTTCGCTTCTTGGTTCGCGCCGTGGCCACTGCATTCCACGGGTCCTCAGGCCAAGGGTGCTTCGAGTAGCGGCCGCGCATTTCGGAGCGGACCTGTTGGTACGGGCCGGACCAGAACGACTTGAGGTCGTCCGTGATGGCCAATGGTCGCCGCGCAGGAGACAGCAGGTGAAACTGCACGGGCACCCGACCGTCCACCAAGCGCGGTGTGTCTGCCCAGCCAAAACATTCTTGTAATTTCACGGCCACCACGGGCGGCTGCTCGGGGTCTTCGGTCGAATAGACCTCCGGGTAGTCGATCCGCGCTGTGTTCCCACTCGGCACCGCCAACCGTTGCGGTACCAGCTCCTCCAGCCTGCTGGCTTCCGGCCACGGCAGGAGCCTGCGGAGCGCATCAGCCACCTTGATCGACCGCAGCGACGCGCCTTGCGCGATTTCTTGTAATTCCATGCTCAGCCACTCGTCGAGTCGGTCCAGCAGCGCGGAGTCGTTCATGGCCGGCCACAGATCACCCAGGTGCCTGTGGAGCAATGCGAGGCGAGCGCGAAGGGAGCGAGCGGCGTCGTCCCAGGGCAGCAGGTCCAGACCCTGGCTGTGCAGTGCGCTGCGCACGGCGGGCAGGGCGGTCTGCGGATCGGCCGCGATGGGCGTGGAGGACAGTTCGATGGCTCCCACCGCTCGGACCCGGCGCGCTCGAACCTTGCCGTTCTCGAAGCTTCCGCGAGTCTCCTCGCTCGCCAAAGAACCCGCAATGACCAGCGCCGTGGACTCATCCAATGGTGCAGCCGCACGAATCACCGCGCCGGTGCCAGCGGCCGCTTTCCCGGCGGCGCGGCTCAGTTCCGCCACGGCGAGCCACTCGTGTTGCCGCAACGGACTCCCCGGCTCGAGCCCGGCGCGAGTTCCCGACGCCAGCAGCCACTGCTCCCCTGCTTTGTCCATCCGCTTGGCGATCCACTCGGGTTTCCCCAGGCCGACGACGGCGCCCTCCCGCACATCGCGCGCCACCTCGCCGGGCGCACCTCGCTCCACAGCACCCCCGTCCTCGCCAATGGAGCCCTGCTCCCCGGCAATCCGCTCCAAACGGGACACCTCCCGCTTCCACCGTGCGGACTCCGCTCCCCCGCCCGAACGCAACCGACGAACGAAGGCGGGGATATCTGCCCCAGGGATGCGGGCACCGTCGGCGATGGCGGCGATGACTTCGGCAGCGGCGCGACGCCCGACCAGGGCGGAACCGTCCAGCAGGGCCCGCCCCCATCGGGGCTCCACAGGCATGCCCACGAGGACGCGACCGAGGTCGTTGGCGCGGCCGTCGCCGTCAATGGCACCCAACCGCAGGAGCTCGGCTTCTGCGTCCGCGCGAGCACGCGGTGGCAACGGATCCGGCAGGGACAACCCGTCACCACCCGGTGCACCCCAAACGGCAAGTGCCAGACACGCAAACGTGAGGTCGGCGGTGCGCACCTCGGGAACGGTGTGGACGGGCATAGCGCCCCACGTAGCGTTGTCGTAGCAGCGGACCACAGTGCCGGGCCCCTGACGGGCTGCGCGACCGGCCCGCTGATCGGCCGAGGCCTTGGACGCCGAGATCGTCACCAGCCCCGAAATCCCACGCCCGGCATCGCGGCGCGGTTGACGTGACAAACCCGAGTCGACAACCACCCGCACTCCGTTGACCGTCAGCGAAGATTCCGCGAGCGACGTGGTGACCACGATCCGCGGCGGCTCCCCCGACTGGCGCCCCGCGACCGCTCGGTCCTGTTCCCGAGGGGAGCGCTGGCCGTGTAATTCCAAAATTTCAGCGTCGGACAGCCTGTGCAGTTCGGATGCCACGCGCGAGACTTCGCGGGCACCCGGCACGAACACGAGGGCGTCCGAGTCGTCGTGGGCCTTGAGAGCCTTCATATGAGCCTGCGCAGCCGTGCGCGCCACGTGCGACAGGAACGCGGGAGTCACCCCGCGATCGTCCAGACGTTGCGGACCCGGGGCCCATTCGACGTCCAGGGGATACAGCGCGGACGGGCAATCGACGATCGGCGCGGGATCGTCTGCGCCCAGCAATTCGGCGAAACGGGCGGCATCCACGGTCGCGGACATCGCAACCACAGTCAGGTCATCGCGCAGTTCTCGCAGCTCCGCGAGCATGCCCACCAATAGATCGGACTCCACTCGTCGCTCGTGCACCTCGTCCAGAACTACCGCAGCTGTACCCGGCAGATCCGGATCCCGCAGCAGGCGCCGAAGCATGATCCCCGGTGTTACGAACTCGATGCGCGTGCTCGGTTTCGTGGTGCTTTCGCCGCGTACGCTCCAGCCGACGACGTCGCCGGGTTGCGATCCCGTCAGCGCGGCCAGTCGGCGGGCGGCTGCCCTGGCGGCCACCCTGCGCGGTTGTACCACCACAACGCGACCGCTGGGCTGGGAGGCGGGAGCGACGCCGGCAAGAACGTTGGCGATCACGGGCGGAACGAGGGTGGTCTTACCCGTCCCTGGCGGCGCCTGAACCACCGCCACTCCCTGCTGGAGGGCCGCCTTCAGATCGGGCACAGACTCCGCGAAAGGCAGGCCGCGACCAATCCGGTCCAGGTCAAAGGGGACGACACTCATGGTTTCAAGTATTGCCGAGCCCTCGGACACGGTTGTTACGTTGAAAACCCCGACTAGAAGGAACGTATGAACTCCACTGCCAAGCTCGGCCGCGTACTGGGCGTTGCGGCGATCATTGTTGGTGCCGGAATCATTCTGGTGACGGCACTGACTGAGGCCGGCAACTTAGCCACGGGGTTTTTGGGCTTCATGACGGTGATAACCGGCGCATGCGCGGTCATGATGGCCAATCGACAAGACACGCAACAGGCCGACACCTCCAGGAGTTCTGATGACGCCTTCCGTTAAACGTGTCTTCATGGACCGTGAGGTGCGGTCGTTCCATGATCTGCCATCGGGTGGGGCGAACATGTCCCCGTGGCAACAGTTCGCCACGGCCGTTCGGTTGTTCTACCGGAACTATTTTCGCCTCAGAGGCCGAGCAACTCGTCGAGAGTTTTGGTGGGCCGTTCTCTTCCACGCTCTGATTTCTGTCGTGTTCATGGTGATCAGTTATGTGGTCACCGGTGGTGAGGTAGTCGACATTTCTCGCGATGCTCTGCCTTTGGTTCTAGGCGATTCCGTGACGTTGGCCTCACTGATGGCCACATGGCACACGTTGAATATAATCCCGTGGATCACGTTGCTCGCTCGCAGATTCCATGACACTGATTCCAGCGCCGCCTTGCTCTTCACGCTGCTTATTCCGGTGGCGGGTTTGGTCATCGTCATCATCTACGCGCTGACCGCCTCCAACCCTCGGGGAGTGCGTTACGACCCGCCTAACCGTTCAACCAGCCGATCCGTGCAGTAAAGAATTCCCATGCCTCTGGAATCATTGCGGCGACCGCTTGGCCTTTCGCAGTCCTTGGATCAGCCCAAAGAGGCCAGCGAGTCCACCCGCCATACCTCCCACGGCAGCTCCTAGGAGGAAACCTCTGAGGAAGCCGCCATTCTTGACTGGATCGACGGACGGGGCAGCCAACAAAGAGTCACCGGTCCACAGCGTGTAGCTGACCACCGCGCATGTAAGGACCATGGCGCCCGAGAAGATCGCAGCGTTGACCACGGTCGAACGTGCACCCGCCGTTTCGGCCATCATCTGGATGTCCACGCCCTTGCGCTTCGCGTACCAACTCGCCGCGAGCGATGGACATGCGATCATCGCTAGCAGGGCAGCTGGGAGCAGAAGGTATCCGAAAAGGGCAGCGGTGAAAGCTCCGGCAGCACCCAGATACAACGCGATGGTGAGGCCGAACGTGCTGGACTCCATGAACACCGACCGCTCTCGCTCATCACCGTAGGCTGGGCTGTCCAGATCCATGACCTGGTCAGCCATGTGACCCATGACCGTATCTTTGCGAGTCATTTCTTGTCTCCCGTCTCATCGACGAACAGTTCTTCCACGGTTCCGCCGAGCACACGGGCAATTCGTAATGCCAGGTACACAGACGGTGCGTAATCTCCCTGTTCGATCGCAATGATCGTTTGCCTGCTGACGCCAACATCCAGCGCCAATTCGGCCTGCGTGATGCGCTGCGACTTACGCAGATCCCGGATGGGATTCGCCGCAGCTGCACTGGGTTCGCGGTTCGTCATGTACATAATGTTAAGGATTCTTGACATTCAAAGTCAAGAATAGTTGACATAGGGTTAGGGTGCCCACAGATAGTCCGCCACTCAGAGTCGGGCGCACCAGCACTTCCCATGCCTGTCCGCACTCCCACCTAAAGTGGTACCCATGACCAACGCGCAGCTTCCCGAGCAGGTATCCGAGATTTTCGACCCCCAGCAGTGGCGACAGGTGCAGGGCTTTGAGGACCTGCAGGACATTACCTACCACCGCGGCGTCGAACGAGACGACAACGGTGAAGTGGTCAAGGACCTGCCGTGGGTCCGTATCGCGTTCGATCGTCCCGAGGTCCGCAATGCCTTCCGCCCGAGCACCGTGGACGAGCTCTACCGCACCCTTGACCATGCGCGCATGTCCTCGGACGTGGGCGCGGTCATCCTCACGGGCAACGGCCCCTCCGCCAAGGACGGCGGCTGGGCGTTCTGCTCCGGCGGCGATCAGCGCATCCGCGGCCGCGACGGCTACCACTACGCGGAGGGCGAGACCGCCGACTCCATCGATCCCGCTCGCGCCGGCCGCCTGCACATCCTGGAAGTTCAGCGCCTGATCCGCACCATGCCCAAGGTGGTCATTGCGGCGGTGTCCGGCTGGGCTGCCGGCGGCGGTCACTCGCTGCACGTGGTGTGCGACATGACCATCGCTTCCGCCGAGCACGGCAAGTTCAAGCAGACGGACGCCACCGTCGGTTCCTTCGACGCCGGTTACGGCTCCGCTCTGCTCGCCCGTCAGGTCGGCCAGAAGTTCGCCCGCGAGATCTTCTTCCTGGCAGATGAATACACCGCCGAGGATATGTTTCGCATGGGTGCCGTCAACAAGGTGGTCACGCACTCCGAACTCGAAATCTCCGCGCTGGAATGGGCCCGCAAGATCACCGCGCAGTCTCCGCAGGCCGTGCGCATGCTCAAGTACGCGTTCAACCTCCCGGACGACGGCATGGTGGGCCAGCAGGTCTTCGCCGGCGAAGCCACGCGCATGGGTTACATGACTGACGAGGCCGTCGAAGGTCGCGACGCGTTCCTGCAGAAGCGCGACCCGGACTGGTCCGCGTTCCCCTACTACTTCTGATGCCTGACCTAGCCGGAAAACCACTCGCCGCGCCCACAGTGGGCGCCTTGCCGGCGGATACGGTCGTCTTCGACGGTCCGGTGGCGGGCGACCCGTTGGATCTCCTCGAGCCGCTGAGACAGGCGTTGTCCCGCCCCGGGCCGGCGGTGGTCGTCTCGACCTCCGGGTCCACGGGCCGCCCCAAGAAAACGGTCCTGACTACCGAGGCGCTGACGGCATCAGGTCAGGCCACCGAACGAGCCACGTCCGGTCCCGGTCAGTGGCTCCTGTGTCTCCCTTCGCACTACGTCGCGGGCGTTCAGGTTCTCGCTCGCTCCGTGCTCGCGGGCACCACACCAGTGGTCATGGAGCCCGGGCCGTTCACACCGGAGGGTTTCGCGCGGGCCGCAGCGGGCATGAGTTATGAGACGCGTTACGTGTCCGTGGTCCCCACCCAGCTGCAACGCATTCTTGATCCCGCCGACACCGCTCCCCACCCGGATGCCGTGGCCGCCCTCGCGCGCTTCGACGCGATCCTGGTGGGCGGCTCCGCCCTCTCACCCGCCCTCGCCCAGCTAGCCGCCGACGCCGGCCTCACCCTGGTCAGCACGTACGGCATGTCCGAAACGTGCGGCGGTTGCGTCTACAACGGCCGGCCCTTGGACGTCGTCGAAATCCGCACGGTCCCCGACGACGCCGCTCCCGACCTCTCGCATTTCACCTCCCCGGCCACCCGCGAGCCCAAGGAGGGGCGCATTTGGTTAGGCGGCGGCGTCGTTGCCGGAGGCTATCTGGACGACCCCCGGCAGACCGGCGGGCATTTCCGCGTGATCGACGGACAGCGCTGGTACCGCACGGATGACCTAGGGCGGGTCCACGAGGACGGGACGCTGAGCGTACTGGGCCGCACGGACGATGTGATCAACACCGGTGGCATCAAAGTCTCCGCAGGAGTGGTGACCGCCGCCCTCACCTCACACCCCGAAATCCGGCAGGCTCTCGTGGTGCCGGTACCGGACCCCGAATGGGGCCAGGTCGTCGCCACACTAGTAGTGCCCCGCGGCGGTGCCCTTACTAACGAGCTACGGGCAGAGCTCAGCGATCTGGTCCGTGATCGGCACGGTTCCCCGGCCGTCCCCAAGCACTGGCGCGCAGTCGGTGAAATCCCCATGCTCGCCACCGGCAAACCGGATCGACAGGCCGCAGCCCAGAGCTTCCGCTAGCCGAGCTTTCAATAAACTTTCCAACGCATGAGACAATAACGCGGTTCAATTCACCAGTTTTCGGAGGTATGTCCGTGGCCACGCCAGCACAGTGGGTAGAGGGCGCACGTCTCAGGACCCTGCCCATGGCCGCGGCTCCCGTGATTGCCGGTACGGCCGCCGCGCAGCAGATGCACGCGGTGCACCTGGGTCATGCGGGGCTGGCGCTGCTCGTGGCGCTGTTCCTCCAGATCGGCGTGAACTACGCCAACGATTACTCCGATGGCGTGCGCGGCACCGACGATGAGCGTGTGGGCCCGCTTCGGCTCACCGGCTCCGGAGCGGCGAAGCCCGCGCAGGTGAAGCGCGCGGCGTTCTTGTGCTTCGGTCTCGCGGCTCTGGCGGGCGCGGTCCTGGTGGTGCTGTCCCAGCAGTGGTGGTTCGCGATCGTGGGCGTGGCTGCAGTCTTCGCCGCGTGGGGCTACACCGGCGGAAAGAAGCCCTACGGCTACTTGGGCCTGGGCGATATTTTCGTATTCATCTTCTTCGGCCCCGTGGCCACTCTGGGCACCACGCTCACACAGGCCGGTCGACTGAACGTGGACGCCTGGATTATGGCGATCTCCACCGGTTTGTTCGCGTGCGCCCTGCTGATGGCCAACAATGTGCGCGATATCCCGGGTGACCGCGAGGTGGGTAAGAAGACCCTGGCCGTGCGTTTGGGCGACGCCAAGGCACGCCTGACCTTCGCCGCGGAAATGGCCGTGGGTATGGTGTTGCCGCTGCTGTTGGTGCCCTACAACCCGTGGGTGCTGCTCGTCTACGCGATGACTCCATTGGCCTTGGCCGCCAGTGCCACGGTTCTCAAGAGCAAAGAACGTCGGGCGTTGATCCCGGTACTCAAGCAGTGCGGATTGGTGAATCTCGGATTCACGGTGCTCTACGCGCTGGCCGTGCTCGTCCACCAGTACGTTTAGGCCGGTGAGCTAGGGCAGGCCACAGCGCCAGTGGCCAGCCAAGAAGCTCCGAAAGCGTTCGGAGTTTGACGGCCTCAGAGGGAACTCAGATGTCCTTGCGAGCCTGCCGGTCCGTGTAGGAATCCTCGATCTCCTGATCCTCCATGGCCACGCGGTTCTTGGGCTTGGGAGAGCGGTCGATCCAGCGGTGGAAGTCCTGGCTGGCTGCCAAGTGCAGCTTGGGGAAGAAGATGTAGCAGATCGCGAACGCCGCTACGACGGCCGCGATGCCGGACAGGATCAGTCCCGCACCCACGTACATGGAGATCACGAACACCACGATCAGGATGCCCAACCGCAGCAGAGAGTACTTGAGGAAATTCACGGGCATCAGTCTACTGGCCTGCCCTGGACGCCCGCCCCATGCGATTCACACCTGTCACCCCGGTCTACGCCCATGACTTAACGCCCAGACACCGATGCGTCAGTGATCAGCATGCTCCCCTAGGATTGTGGCCATGGGCAGAGCGATACTCATCATCGGAGCAGGCGCCCTCGCCGTGGGTGTGATCATTTATTCACTCCTCGAATGCGCCCAAACAGAAAAGTACAAGGTCAGGTCCCTCCCCAAGGGTGCGTGGATCCTCTTGATCTTGCTGCTGCCCGTGATCGGCGCGGTCCTCTGGTTGTTCTTCGGCCGCCCCAAGAAGGTGGACCCGAGCACTCAACCGCAGCGCGGCCGTGGCCCGGACGATGACCCGCAGTTCCTGCGAAACTTGGAAGAGCGGCGTCGTCAACAGGAACATGAGCGCAGGCTCCAGGAGTGGGAGAACGAACTCAAACGGACGGGACGTCCCCCGGGAGAGAAGCCCCAACCGTTGGACCCGGACGATCCGCGCCTGAGCGAAGAAGTCCTGAATGACGCCGACGGCGCCCCCGAGACTGACGCCCCGGGCCAGAAAAACCCCGGCACCAACTTCCCCAAGGATGGCGGCAGCACCGCCCCCGGAAGCGATAGGGACAACCCGGCGGACCCGGATGACGGTCCGGAACCGGGCGCCGCACCCGGCCCCCGCGCCTAGACCCTCCTGGGCCATGAGCTCTCGTCAGCCTAAGAACCCATAAAGGAAGTCCCGTAGCTCTCGAGAGCTACGGGACTTCCTTAGATCTATGGTTAGTTATCCCCGATTTCCGGTGCGGAATCGGTAATAGGGAACCTTAAACCGGCTCTTCAGAGTTGAGTGTGGGCGCGCCGGTGGTGCGGGGTAGCTGGGGATAGACGTCGAGGTCCTC
>NZ_BAAAQA010000012.1:15574-62490 GCF_039531425.1 Kocuria atrinae | reverse complement strand
AAACGGCTCAGTGCCGATCCGGGATATCGGCCGCCGGCCCTAACCTGAGTCGGTGGATCGAGGCTTAGTACCTTGGTTGTTACTGAAGAACTCATGGCAGGTTCCGATCATGCTGGATCATCCAGAACGAACCCGGACTGAAGTCGTTTCCCTCGGTGTTCAAACGATGAAAAGCCCAGTGCATCTGCGACCCACGAGCCCAACCACTCTGCGGCGAAAAATGTATCGATCGGGGCCCCGGCCCGGCGATGTCAGATGGAACAGAAAACCCGCGGGTCACTCGCACGAATGCCCAGGTCGTTCAGCCGCTCCTCGACATGGTTGTGTAATCCTCGGCTTACGCCCTTCTGAGGTGGTTGTCAATGGCTCTTCGATTGAATCTCCGAATAACCGGTCAATGCGGGCTGACCAGCATCATTGATGTTCAGATACTCGCAAGTTGGATGTCATTCGGAGTGGTCACTATGTCCCCATGGCTACTTCTCAACCGCCCATCAATCGCCGTCAACTCGTCACCGGCAGCCTGGCCGGCGCGGCTCTCGTTGCGCTCCCCGGCACCGCGGTCGCCCATCGCGGCGAACGCACCGCACCGGGTCTGATCAGCAGACGGCTCACCCTACCCAGTGGCGTCGCCTCGGGTGACGTCTCCTCCAATTCCGCGGTCTTGTGGGCGCGCGCCTCGGGCCGGGGTCGCCTGCACGCAACTCTTCAGGCTGTCTCCGCCGACGGCGCTCCGTTACGTGGCCGTTTTGCTCGGGGCCTCCGTTTGACCTCCGGATGGGCCACCCCGGAGACCGACCACACCGCCAAGATCTTCGCGGGCAAGCTACCCTCCGGAACCCGCTTCAAAGTCACGTACGCGTTCGAGGACGAGCGTGGCCGACTGGGCGAGCGCGCCGTCGGCAGTTTCACGACCGCTCCCGGCAAACGCTTTGGTCCGAAAACTTCTGCCGCACAGTCCTTCGTCTGGACCGCAGACACCGCCGGCCAGGGCTACGGGATCAACGACGAGATCGGCGGGATGCGCGGATACGCCGCCATGCACGCCACCACGCCGGATTTCTTCTTGCACTCCGGCGACACCGTCTACGCCGACAATCCGATTGAAAAGACCCTGGAGGTTCCGAATGAACCGCTGTGGCGCAACGTGGTTACCGACGAGGTCTCCAAGGTTGCCGAGACACTCAACGAGTTCCGCGGCCGCCACCGCTACAACATGATGGACAAGAATCTGCGTGCCATGTACGCGGAGGTTCCTGTGATTGCCCAGTGGGACGATCACGAGACCACCAATAACTGGTGGCCGGGCGAAATCCTTGAGGACGAGCGCTACACCCAAGTGCGCGACGTAGACACCTTGGCCGCTCGTGGTCGCCAGGCCTGGCAGGAGTACATGCCCACTGCGGACTCGCGGGCGCTGTCCCGAGGCACCGGGTCCGAGCCCGCTCGCATCTATCGCAAGGTCGAACGCGGCGATCACCTGGATGTCTTCGCCCTGGACATGCGCACCTTCAAGAGTGAGAACACCCCGGGCAAGGAGCCGCACGAGACCGACATCTTGGGCGAGGAACAGACCCGGTGGCTGATCCGTGAGCTGCGCCGTTCGCGGGCCACGTGGAAGGTGATCGGTAACGATCTCCCGCTGGGACTGATTGTTCCGGACGGCAAGGACCAGGAGTCCATCTCCAACGCCGACCACGGAGCCCCGCTGGGTCGTGAGCTGCAGCTGGCCAGGATCCTGAAGGCCATCAAGGACCACGACATCAAAAACGTGGTGTTCCTGACCGGGGACGTCCACTACTGCGCGGCCCACCACTACTCCCCCGAGCGCGCGGCGTTCAAGGACTTCAAGCCGTTCTGGGAATTCGTGGCCGGGCCCATCAACGCTGGCGCCTTTGGGTCCAACGAATTGGATCGCACCTTCGGACCCCGCGTGGATTTCGAACAGGCCGGCCCACCCATGGCCTCACCCCGCAACGGCGATCACCAGTACTTCGGCCATGTGGCCATCACCGAGGACGGCAGCGAGTTCAGCGTCAAGCTGATCAACGCCAACGGCAAGGCCGTGTACCAGCGAACGCTCACCCCCGAGCGCTGATTCGACAAGGTTCGACGCCGCCGCCGGGACCTGGGCACACGAGGTCACCGCGGCGGCGTCGGCGTGTGCAAACCTCCAGGTGACAGGTTCACAATGGTGCCCATGGTGAGTTTGCCGACCGGTTACACGTTGAGGGTGGGACCGCCCAGCGTGGGGTCCTACGTTTATCTGCGCGAGGCCTCCGGCATGAGCCCCAAGACGTATCAGCAGGCCCTCGCTGGGATCGACGGTGCCTGGGCTGCGGTACACGTGGTTCATGCCCCCACGGGGGAAACCGTGATCATGGGCCGCGTGCTAGGTGACGGTGGGTGGTATTTCCACATCATCGACATGGCCGTGCTCCCTGAACACCAACGACAGGGACTCGGGGATACGATCCTCACCTGGCTGCTGGACCGGATTCGCCAGGACGCTCCCCCGGATGCGTTCGTCAGCCTCATGGCAGATCCACCGGGCCGGAGTCTGTACGAACGACACGGATTTAAGGACCGCTCACCCCGCAACGTGGGAATGAGCCGATTACTCGAACGACAGGTGGACGATGACTGAGGCCGCAATGCACGACCAGCCGATCTGGCACGCCCCCGTGGGAACCGTGGCCGGCTGGCATGACGGCCCCGTGGATCGCGCTACTGGCATTCGCTATGCACGCGCCGCCCGGTTGGAGGCCCCCACGCCGGTGAGCGATGCGAGCGAGCCGATCCAGGCGACGTCGTGGTCCCCGGCCTGCCCTCAGGCTCCAGTACCCCTGCTGGACAACGCGGTGGGCAGCAGCATCGGCAAGCTGCCCGTGGACGAGGACTGCATGCGGCTCTCGATCACGGTGCCGGCCGGCACGAAACCGGATGCTGACCTGCCCGTGATGGTATGGATCCACGGGGGTTCGTACGTGTCCGGAGCCGGTGACGCGCCGTTCTACGATCCCAGCACGTTAGTCGCCGAGCAGAGCGTAGTGGTCGTCAACGTGACGTACCGCCTGGGCCTGTTCGGTTATCTGGGCGACGGCAAGACAAGCCCCGCGAACCTGGGGTTGCTCGACCAGATAGAGGCGCTGCGCTGGGTGCATCGCAATATTGCATCCTTTGGTGGCGATGCTGAAAACGTCACGATTTTCGGTCAGTCCGCCGGGGGCGACGCCGCCGCCCACCTCATGATTGCCCAGGGCACCCGCGGGCTGTTCCGCCGAGCGATCGTGCAGAGCGCACCGTTCGGTCTCATGAAGAGCCGCAGCAAGATGAACAAGGTGATGTCCCGCACGGCGAGCGCTGTGGCCCCCGATGCGCACTGGGAAGAGGTGACGGCCACGCAGTCGACGGTGGAGAAGGCTGCATCGCGTTTCGGTCTCAAAGGTCAAATGCCCTTCGGAGTGCAGTACGGACATGCCCCACTGCCCGCCGAGAAGGATTTGGACGCGGCCTGGCGTAAGGTGGCTCCGCAGGTGGATGTGCTCGTGGGATACACGACCCGCGAGGTCGCCCTGTTCGCGGCCGCCGTTCCTGTGCTCCTCAAGCGACTTGAGAAACCCAAGCGCGATCCCGCCCTGGAACAGCTGGTGGTCAAACCGCTGACCAAGCGGATCTACGGAACCGGTGCCAAAGCCTTCGCATCACGTCACGCGGCCGCAGGAGGCAAGGTCACAGGTTATGTCCTGTCCTACGGTAACGAGGAACACCCGTTGAATGCGGCCCACATCGCGGAGTTGCCTTTGCTGTTCCCGTCGAGCGCCTGGGAGGGCGCCCCCAGCGCACTGGGGCTGAGTCTCAACGACATGCACGAACGCGGGCGACTGCTCCGAACCCAGTGGGCGGACTTCGCCCGGGGCGGTTCGGTGAACAGCCTGCCCGAGATCGGTTTACGAGTGCTCTCCTGACGGTGGCTGCTGCCAGCCAAGATTCTAGGACTGTTCACTCCGTGGATCGGGAGTGAACAGGTCTTCGATGCGACATTCGAAAACCTCGGCAATCCGGAAGGCCAACGGAAGGCTGGGATCGAACCGGCCACGTTCGATGGAAATAACGGTCTGCCGCGACACTCCCAATAATTTCGCCAGATGCGCCTGGGACCAGGAACGTTCCCCTCGTTGCTCGGCAATGATGTTCTCCACTACGAGTCACGTCTCTTGGCTACCCAGAACCGAACAGCAAAACTGACCATGGCCAGGATCAGGATCAACAACAGAACCGTGTCCCCGCTGACCTCGAGCCTGGAGATCGACAGGACAACCAGCGCAATACCGGCCGTGGTGATGACGTCGTGGAATGCTCCCGACGTGGCTTTGGCGTACCACTTGCTCTCGATGTTGTCCTCTGCGTGCGCGTCCGGCTCCACGGTGTATTTGGAGACGAACACGACCCAGCCCAGGGCGAAAAACGTGCCCGCAGTGCAGGCTGCGAAGATCACGAACCCGAGCAATCTGTTCTCGTCGTAGAACACTGACGCGACAGCTCCCACGATGGACGCGAGTACGAGCGACGTAACCACGGCCAGCACATAGGCCGAGAGCGGGGCCTTACCCGTGGTGCGAGTTGTTGTTGCCATGATGACTCCTACGGTCTGAGCCTGTGCGGCTCTTGTGGCTATGTAAAGCGCGCTTGACTTAGTCAAGCAAGCTTTACTCACCTATGTCAAGCGTGTTTGACAACAACTCCCGCCGCTTCCGCAATCTCCCGATACGCGTCCGCCAGGTCATCGACACTCGCATGGGCATTGAGGCCGCTGGGGTTCGGCGCCACCCACAGCTGCACACCGGGCCACGGGGATTCCTGCTTCCCGAGCCGGGCCTTCGGCACCTTGAAAGCGGAACGGTAGGCCGTAATGCCCAGGACAGCCACTACTCTCGGTTGCCGTTCGGCCACGAAACGGTTCAACCGATCTGCCCCAGCCAGCAGTTCCTCGCGGGACAGTTCATCTGCCCGCGCGGTGGCCCGCGGGCAAATGTTGCTGTTACCGATACCTTTGCCCATCAGTTCTGCCAGATCTGATTCCGAGTAACCATCCCTCGCATCAATGAGGGTGTCGGTGATGCCCGCCCGGTGCAGGGCCGGATAGAACCGATTGCCGGGCCGGGCGAAGTGCGCGCCCGTAGCTGCGGTCCACAAACTGGGATTGATGCCGACGAACAGGAGATTCAGCGGATCGGGCAGCAGATCCGGCACCGTGCGATCGCGAAACGTCTCCAGTTCTGCACGTGAAAACCCCATGGGACAAGGCTAACTGCGTGGTCCAGCAACCCGTTCCGGTGAACGACTCGGTTGAACAGCCGAAGCGTCACGGTAGCCCACACGACCGTTGAGCTGATCTGACTGCCGCGGCGCTCGCCAGAATCACAAGCCCGATGCCCACAATTTCCGGAACATCGAGAGCCTGCCCCAGCAATATCCACCCCACGAGCGCAGCGATGGCCGGAGCGAGACTCACCAGAATCGCGAACGTTTCCGCGGCGAGGAGCCGCAGCGACGCGAGTTCCAGCGCGTAGGGCACCGCCGAGGACATCACCGCGATCAGCGCACCAATCAGCAAAACCCGCGGGTCCAGGAGTTCCACGCCGCCGCTGGCCACCCCGAACGGTGCGGCCAGAAGCGCACCCACCACCATGGCGAGCGCGAGACCTTGGGTCCCGGGGAACGCCCGCCCGGCTTGGCGAGACATCAAGATGTACAGCGCCCACATACACGCCGCAGCCAACGCGAAAGCCACGCCCACGGGGTCCAGACCCTCAGTGCTTGGCCCCACTCCACTGAGCAGAAGCACTCCCCCGAGAGCGAGACCGGCCCACAGTAGACCGCTGAGTTTGCGTGACAAAACGACCGACAGGACCAGCGGCCCGAGTAATTCAATGGTTACCGCGACACCCAGCGGCAAGCGGGCAATGGCCTGGTATATGCACATGTTCATGGCGCCCAGGCTCAGCCCGAAGCCAAGAATCACCGGAAGGTTCTCGCGGGTGATCGACCGGACCGAAGGTCGGAACACTATCCACAGGAGCAGAGAGGAAATGAGCAGCCTGAGGAAAACAGCGCCTTGTGCCCCCACCCGGTCGAAGATCTGATAGGCAATGGCCGCGCCCGTTTGGGTGACGAGGGCTGCTGCAACAACCAAGGTGACGCCGGCCGCAGAGGACCCCGGCGCCGTCGGCGGGTGGGAACGAGTCGAGCGGTTGATCACCACACCGAATGTACGCGGTTCCCCGCTTCGACCACACCGACCGGTAGCCTGAGCAGCGGACGAGTGTATGATCCACATCACACCCCGGGAGCGGGTACCCCCATGAACGATCAACGCGTCCTCGGACAATTCGAAACTCTGAAGAACACCGGCACGGTGGAGTTATCCACCAGTCGCGGCAAGCCCCACTCGGTGAGCACCGATCCCGAGCTCGAGGTTCAATGGGACGAGGTCGAAGGCATGGGCTTGGCCCGCGTGAGCCGCTCAACCATGGTTGCCATGAAACTGACTCCTTCCGGCTACGAGCGCTACAAATCTCGGCTGACAGGCACTACCCGACGATTGGCCAAGGACATGATTGCCCTCCCCGCCACGATTGGCGAGGGACCCCAAGAGCTGGTGGCCCTGCTGGGCTTGGCCCATGGGCAGTACGGTCCTCCGGAGGTCCGCGAACAACACGCACGGAGACAGGCGGAGGCGCAAGCAGAGGCTGACGCGAACGCCGCTGCTCGTGACCCTCGCGCGGAGCGGCCCCGAGCTTCCAACCCTCAGGAGTAAGCGGGTTCCCGTTCGACACTGCGCTGGTCACGAGGGGAACGGCTGAGCCGCACACGGCCCACCGCCCAAATGACCAGCACGGCGGCGGACAGAACGGCCGCAGCGATACCCACGAGCTGCGAGGCAGGTTCGTCCGTGAGGCGGCCAACGCTGATCCATGCCAAGGCCCACGCGATACCGGCGGCCACGGCAAACCGGGGGCCCAGCGCTGCGACGTAAACGGCCGACAGCACCACAGCCACGACCATCACCGTGACGGCGATCCATTCGTCCGTGGAGCCGCCGGAACCCCAACCCGTTGCGGACCCCGCGGCGGCAATGTTGGCGCACGTGGCTGCGATGACCCAACCGAGGTACAAACCGAAGGTGCCGTCCACGATGAGCTTGCCGAGCGGCGTCGTCCCGGGATTCTCGCGCAACCGCTTCACCAGAATGCCCAGGGTGACTGCGAGCGCCAGGATGACCAGGACGCTGACCCAGATCCAGCCGACCTGGGTGACCAATAGCCACACGGCGTTGAGGATCATGGTGATGCCTGCGAGCCAGCCGATCCGGCGTTCACGGGCCGTAGTGGCAACCCACGGGAGCCACTGCCAAATGGTGTAGGCGAAGAGCCCGAGGTAGATCACGGACCAAATAGAGAAAGCGGTACCGAGCGGGGCAATGAGGGTGGCGTCCGCGGAGAGCGCTCCACCAGAAGATTCCGCGACCCGAGTTCCGATCACCCCCGTACCAACGAGCGTGCCGACAACACAGAAGATTTCGGCGGCGGTGACAAATAGACGGCGGGCCAGATCGGTCCTCATGACTCTCCTCAGGTAGCGTGCGGCCACCGTAGCGAAGAATCCATAAGACAACTGATTAACTGATCCGCGTGACGTGCACGGGTGCCCTCAACCGGGAAGCACGCAGCGGCCTGATGCCCTACCGAGACCCTCAGCTTTACTCCCGCTCGGACAACAGGAACGTCCGCAGCGCGTTGATGACTTCCTGTGGGCGGTCCGAATGCACCCAGTGGCTGGCTCCGCGCACCTTCAAGCGAATGGTGCTGGGGAAGAGCGAGCGCATGACGGGCTCGTCCTCGTCCTTGACGTAGTTGGACTTCTCGCCGGCGATCCACAGCACTCGGCCGGGGAACTGGGCTTTGTCGAGTTCGGTCTCGATGTCCGGGAACCCCATGATGGTCTCGAGCTCGGAACGCAGCAGCGCGAGGTTGGGCTGCCACCGCAGGCCATCGCCGTCGTTCTTGAGGTTCTGCAGCAGGAAGCCGCGCACGCCCGCCTCGGGGATGGGCTCCTGGAGAGCGGCGTCCACGTCGGAGCGGCGCTCGGCGGAGTCGATATCCACCTCAGCGAGCGCGTTCAGGAGGTGGTGGAATTCGCTGCGTCCCGAGCCGGAGCCCACGGGCGAAATGTCGATGATCACCAGCTTGCGCACCAGGTCAGGGTGGCGCAGGGCGAGCACCATGGCCACTTTGCCGCCCATCGAGTGTCCGACCACGTCCACGGGACCGTCCGCAGCAAATCCACTCTTCAGGTGTTCCGCCACCTGATCCGCGAGCTGCAGGTAATCGAGCTCTTCGGTCCAGTCCGATTGCCCGTGATTGGGTAGATCCACCAACAGGCTGCGGAATTCGGGCTGCAGCCCCTTGGCGATCATGCTGAAGTTCTTACCCCGGCCGAACAGGCCGTGGAGGAACACCACGCGGTGATCGCCCTCGCCGGTTTCGACGGAATGAACGGTGGTTGAGCTCGTATCAGTCACCCGACCAATCTACTGGTCACGCGGCCCCACCGACCAAGTCGAACGCCACGGAACGAGTCAGGCCCCGGATCCGTTCAAGCGGTCGATGTGCTCTGAAGCCTCAGCCTTGGTCAGATTGGCGGGCAATTCTTCTCCCGCTCGCTTGGCCAACGTGTCCAGGTAGGACTTCTGAGACTCGGTCATCGGGTCGTCACCGCTGACCCAGTCTTCGGGGTCCTTCTCGAGGTTCGGGTTCTGCGCGTCACCCGTGGCGCCAATGGTCTCGCCGGTGTCGCCGCGCGATTCATTTGATTCGTTGCCAATGTTTTCGTCAGGGTTCTGGGTCATGTTCGCTCCTCGTTCCTCTGCATAGCGCGTCCAATGAACTCCGGTGGGCCTGTCGACGTTGAATCAGCGCCGATGATCACCCACCTTGCTATCCAGGTTAATCCCACCCTCGGACACTCATAAGAGGATTTTCGCTCAGGGCAGTCGACCGATGATGTGACGTTCACCCACCTACCGAACGATGGTCCGTTGGCTGCCATCAAGACGCCTGGTCCAGCCCTTCGAGTCCAGATGCTCGAGCAACGGGATGGCCACCCGCCGGGTGGTTCCCCATGCCTGCCGCGCCTGGCTCGTGGTGAAGGGCTGTTCCAACCGCGCCAGCTCGCGCATGGCCAGTGCCGGAGCATTCGGCAGCACGACGACGCTGCCCTCCAACCTCAGTAGCCTTCCCGCACGTTCCGCCGCGGCCAGCTCGCGCGGACCCAGCCCGAGATCGTCCAGTTCGTGGGCCTCGGGTGCGGCAAACGGGTTCTTGGCCAGTTGTGCTTCCACCGTGGACATCGATTTTTCCGCAGCACCCAGTCCAAGGGGGCGGCCGGGAACGCAGAGGTAACCGTCGCGTTCCTCCAAAACGGCCTGTTGGATCACGGTGTCCAGGAGATCTGAACCGGGCAGGTCGAGGTTGTCGATGACGGCCCCGCGTGTCATGCCCGGACTCAAATGATCCCTCTCGTGCAGGCGTTCTACCGCGGTCCTCAGCCGGTCCGCCCAGGCCACCAGCACCGGGCGATGGATCCACCAGGGTCCTGCTTGCACAATGTTCGCGTCGGCCGGGGGTTCGGCGCTCTCCGAGTACACCAGCGCCAGCTTGTGCAGCCATGTCCCGCGAACCACCCCGCGACGTTCGGTCTCTGCCGCCGCGTCGCCCGTGGCCGGGAGCCCGGCGAGCCATTCAGCTTGCCGGGCACTGTCACCTCGTCGCGTGAGCTCGGCCGGGTCTACGTCCAAGACACGGGCGCCGCCCAACAACACACGAGCTTCGGGATAGCGCATGACCAGCCGGTCCCCCGGGATCAGCGCCAACTTCTGAGCCAATTTCACTCTGGCGTGGTCGCCGTCGAGAGGACGCAGCCGTGCGGGCACTGAGGCGGAGCCCGCGTGCACCATGATTTCCGCCGGTGGGTCCTCGAAAGAGATGCCGGAGATCCGGCGAATATCCAGCTCCCCCGTGATCGGCCACGCGTCCGGCGTCAGGAGCGCGTCACCGCGGTGAATGTCCTCCGCAGAGATGCCGCGCAGATTGATGGCCACGCGGTTTGTCGGGCCAATGGAATCAACCGATGAGTTGTGGCTCTGCAGGGATCGCACGGTCACGGCTCGTTCTCCGCCTTCGCCCAATAGCGTGAGCCGATCGCCCACGCGAACTGTTCCTCCGGTCAGCGTTCCCGTGACCACGGTTCCCGCGCCGGACACCGAGAACGCTCGATCCACCCACAGCCGCAGCCGTTCTTCTGGATCCGGCAGGGGAAGTGCGGCCAGCACGCTGTCCAAAGCAGCACGGAACTCTTCCAGGCCCGCCCTGTTCTGAGCGGACACCGCAATCACGGGAGCCTCTCGCAGACCGGTTCCGGCGAGTTCGCCCCGGGCCTGCTCCGTCACCGCTTCGACCCGTTCAGGCGCCCGGTCCGTTTTGGTCAGCACGATCAGGCCGTGTTCAATCCCCAGCGCGGCCAACGCATCCCGGTGATCGCTGGACTGGGCTTGCCACCCTTCGTCCACGGCCACCACGAAGCACACCACGGGTGCCGGTCCCAGCCCCGCGAGCATATTTCCAAGGAAGCGTTCATGGCCGGGGACGTCCACGAATGCCACATTCTTGCCGGACGGCAGATCCATCCACGCGAAGCCCAGGTCGATGGTGAGTCCGCGTCGTTTCTCTTCCGCCCAGCGGTCCGGTTCCATGCCGGTCAGGGCGCGCACCAGCGTGGATTTTCCATGGTCCACGTGCCCCGCTGTTGCCACGACGTACATCAGTTCAACGCTCCCAGCGCGGCGTGTATCGCGGCGGCGACCTGAGCGTCGTCGTCCTGGGGAATACAGCGCAGGTCGATGAGGCACGCACCGTCGTGGACTCGCGGCAGCACGGCAGGTTGTCCACGTCGCAAGGACGACGCCGCTTGCTCCGGCAGGCGCACGGCCCACCCGGGCAGCGGCACGCCGGGCGCTCCCCCACCGCCCACGCGACCATCGTGGGCAACCACGGGCATGCCGAGTTCGGCGCCGAGCCGCTCTGCGCGCTCACGCAACTTTTCGGGATCCGCGTGAAGCGCCCTCTGCACCGGTGTGTTGCCGGAAACCAGGGTCGCTTCCAGCGCGGCGAGAGTCAGTTTGTCTGCGCGAACCGCGCGTGCCAGGGGGTGTTTGGCGAGCTTCTGGATCGACTCCGTGCGGCCCAACAGAATTCCCGCCTGGGTACCGCCGAGCAGTTTGTCTCCGCTGGCGATGACGACATCCGCGCCGGCCTCAAGCGCTTCGGAAAGGCTGGGCTCATCAGGCAGGGCCGAATCAGGTGTGAGCAGTCCACTGCCCACGTCCATGATCAGGGGCAGCTTGTGTTCATCAGCAATCACCCGAAGTTCCCTCAGCGGTACGTCCGAGGTGAATCCACTGACCCAGAAATTGCTCGGGTGAATCTTGAGCAGCGCGGCGGTCTGAGGGCCCACCGCGTCCACATAGTCGGCGGGGTGGGTGCGGTTGGTCGTGCCCACTTCCCGCAGGCGCGCGCCCGTGGATTCCATGAGATCCGGCAACCGGAACCCCGCACCGATCTCCACGAGTTCACCGCGGCTCACAATCATTTCGCGGCCGGCAGCCAACGCCGTGGTGGCCAGCACGAGCGCGGCGGCGCCGTTATTGACGACCAGTGCGTCCTCTGCAGCCGGGCACGCTGCGAGAAGAGCTTCACGCGTGGCCACCCCTCGTTTGGACCGCTGCCCCGTGGCCAGATCCAGCTCGATGTCCACGTAACCGCTCGCGGTCAGCAAAGCCTCGCGGGCTGCAGGAGATAACGGTGCCCTACCAAGATTGGTGTGAATGACCACCCCGGTCGCGTTCAGGACGGGTGTCAGGGAGGTGGCCCGGCGCTCAGTCAGTGCCGCGATTACTGCGTCCTGCACCTCCTCCGGTGCAATCTCAGATTGCCGGGCCCGCTCCTGAGTCTGTGAGATGACGGCGCGAATCACCCGATCGCTCAACCTGTTGCGAGCGCCCTGCACCTCCGGCAACGCCAGGAGCTGATCCGTACGGGGAATCCGTGAACGGGGGTCTGCACCGGTCACTACGGCTCCTTGTGCGTCTCAAGTGCGCGGGGTGCGCTGCCGCCGCCCCGGGCCAAGCCGAGAGCGGCCATGGAAATTGGCGGAAGCGGACGGGAATCGAACCCGCCAAACCGAGATACTCGGTTTCACCGGTTTTGAAGACCGGGGGGCCCACCAGGACCCAGACACCTCCGTGTCGAACTTATCACCGGCCGCGCAGATGCCTTTCCTACACTGGGGACATGGCTTCAGTTCAGTCCTCGGCCCCTGACCTTCGACTCACCGGGTACGCTCACGGCGGCGGTTGCGCCTGCAAGATCCCGCCGGGAGAACTCGAGGAGGCCGTTCGCGGCCTGACCGGCCAAACCGCGCCCAACGTTCTGGTGGGCCTGGACGACGGCGACGACGCCGCTGCGGTCCTGGTTCGCGATGACCTCGCCGTGCTGTCCACGGCAGATTTCTTCACCCCCGTGGTCGACAACGCCTACGACTGGGGTCGGATTGCCGCGGCCAACGCCCTCTCCGATGTCTATGCCATGGGTGGTCATCCGGTCGTCGCCATCAATTTGGTGGGCTGGCCCCGCGACGTGCTTCCTATGGAACTGATGTCCGAGGTGTTGCAGGGCGGACTGGACATCGCCTCCGAGGCAGGGTGCCCGGTCATCGGCGGTCATTCGATCGATGACCCCGAACCCAAATACGGTATGGCCGTGACCGGCACTGCCGACCCCACCAAGCTGCTGCGCAACGACACCGCGGAGGCGGGGTTGCCCATCACACTCACTAAACCGCTGGGCGTGGGGTTGCTCAACAACCGTCACAAGCAGACCGGCGAGGTCTTCGATGAAGCCATCGCCACCATGACCCAGCTCAACCGGGATGCTTCCCAAGCGGCAGTTGCTGCGGGGCTGAAGGCCGCCACAGATGTCACCGGCTTCGGGTTACTCGGCCACCTCTACAAGATGGCCCGTGCTTCCGGAGTAGGCGCGGTCATCGATCGCAGTGCAGTTCCCATGGTCTCCGGTGCGGCAGAGGCGCTGCGGGACGGATTCGTTTCCGGCGGCACCCGTCGCAATCTCGACTGGGTGCGACCGCACCTGACCGCTGATTCCCGCATCTCCGATGACGATTTGCTGTTCCTTGCGGATGCCCAGACCTCGGGCGGACTGCTCGTGATCGGCGAGCTGCCCGGTCACCCGGTGATCGGCGAGACCGTGGCCCTCCCCGCTGACGACAGTGAGCTGGTCCGCGTCCGCTGATCAGCCGGCCGTGGTGATCGAGTCGTCCGTGATGCCCTCGGCGCGGCGCTTGGCCAACCGGTTTCGCTGTGGTTCCACTGTGTACTTGGGGTCCTTCACGGAATCCTTGCCCGCCTGGAACACACCGAACCGAGTAAGTGCGGAGGACGCCACCAGGGCCGCGCCCGAGAGAGCGGCGACCCAGCGACGTCGTCCGCCGAGGATCGTGCCGGTGGCACCCGCAATGGCAAGCCGCTCGCTCCATGTGAGCCACGTTCCGGGACGTCCCTGTTCAAGTGGTTCAGCGGCCACGGGGTCCATGCGCTGCTTCATGAGGTGCATGGAGACGACCTCACCAGCCACGCCCGCGAGCGCGAAGGTTCGGGCGGGTGCCGTCTCGCGAGTCGGCGTGGTCAGCATGGCGAGGCCGCCGGCGGCCAGGGAAGCCGAGCTCACGAATACGAACGGAAGATCCTTGTGCATGGCATTCCACGTGGGAACCGCGGTGTCTCCGAGCAACACGGCGGTGTAGGCGGCCAGTGGCGCGCCCAATACTGCGGCACCCGCCGCGGCGGGGCGATCAACGAAACGCAGGATGGAACGCAGGGGTCCCAGAGGGAGTTTGGCGTGGGTCATGCGATCCACCTCGCCGGCCGCGGCGACACCCGCGTGCGTGGCGTAATACGCCAGCAACCACGAACCCAAGCTCATGGGTGAGGTGGGTTTGATGGTGCGCATCATGTGCAGAAACCGCTCTGGGCGGCCCAGGTCGGCCACCAGCGCCACCGTTCCCAGACCCGCGGCGGTGATGGCGGACAATCGCATGTTGCGTCGCAGCATCGGCCGGTCGGTGAGCTCACCACCAAAGGCCAGGATGGACGAGCCACCCGCAAGACCACCGAGGAACAGGTACGCGCCAATTTCCTTCTCCCACGGCGGCGCCTTGACGATGGGTCGCCCGTAGTAAGACGTGAAGTCCGGCTCGGGCACCATGGGCATTTCGCGCGAGCCGTCGCCTCCGCGGCGGAACGCTGATCCGGGTGCACGACGGCGCCCCTTGCCCTTCCGCTTCCGGCGCGGCTCCTCGGGTGGGCGGTAGCTGTCGAATTCGGAGACGCTCATCGGCGACCTCCCGATGCAAAAGCGACCGCACCCACGGCCAGCATTCCGGCGACGGCCATCCCGGCACGCTTGAACATGTCCGGAAGATCCGCAGTGGGGACCCGCGGGTCAGGCGGCAGGCCGTAGGTTTCGGGTTCATCGAACAGTAAGAACACTGAACCGGTGCCGCCCACGCCGTCCTTGGGGTTGGCACCGTAGAGGCGGGCCTCGGTCTGCCCCTGATCGCGCAGCTGGGTCACACGCTCCCGGGCCGTGGCCACCATGGAATCCCGATCGCCGTACTTAATGGACGTGGTCGGGCAGGCTTGAGCGCACGCCGGGGTCTCGTCGTTCTTCATCCGGTCGTAACACAGCGTGCATTTCTGAGCGACGCCGTGTTCCGGCACCTTGACGGAGTCCGGCATGGGAGGTGAATTCCGCTGGTTCTTTGGTTCGAACACGCCGTCGCTGCGACGTTCAATCACGCCGAACGGGCACCCGGCTACGCACGTGCCACACCCGTTGCAAATGTCGTCCTGGACCACCACAGTGCCGTATTCGGTGCGGAACAGTGCACCCGTGGGGCACACGTCCAAGCATCCGGCGTTGGTGCAGTGTTTGCACACGTCGGAGGACATGAGCCAACGGAAGTCTGGGGTGTCCGGGTGGACAGAGGAACCGCTGGAAGCACTCGCGCCGGAGGAATCGGGTGTTGTCCCGTCCGCTCCCCCCGCGTCACCACAGCCACAGCCTCCGGAACTGCAACCGCCCGACGAAGCCTGGGTGACTGGGACCGTGCCCCGCGACGTCGTCCCCTCCGGAGGACCCACGCGCGGCATGCCCAGTCCCACCAGTGAGCGCCCGGATTCCCGTGCTTTCTCGATCTGCCGGTCATCTTGTTCGATGAACGCCACGTGCCGCCACGTGTTGGCGCCCAGACCCCCGGTGTTGTCGTACGAGGATTCCAGTAATTCGTAGTTCGAATCCGCCGGATTACGGTTCCACTCCTTGCACGCGACCTCGCATGCCTTGCAACCGATGCAAATGGAGGTGTCCGTGAAGAACCCTTTTCGGGAGTGCGGATGATCGTAGTGGGCGTCGTGCGTCGGGTTCCCGGCAAGGGGTCGGTCAGTCATGATGATCAGTCCTCCTCGCCTTGGGAGAGCGAGTTGTCGGTGTGGTCACTGTCCTGGTCCGAGGACTGGCCCTTCGCATGGTCTCCCCGGATTTCGCGTTCCGGGTCGGTAACGCGAGTATTGCTGGTCTCCGGCGTGAGCCCGGCGCGTTGCTGGTACTCGTGTACTAACTCCGTGAGTGCGGGACCGCGAGGACGCCGTCCGGGACGGATGTCGCAAGAGCCTACCTTGGACCCTTGAATGTGCACGTTGGGGTCCAAGGCAATGCCCAACAGGTCGTTGGCGGAATCACCCGTCACCACGGCATCGGAACCGACACCCCAGTGATAAGGCAACCCAATCTGATGCACGGTATTGCCACCCACGGTCAACGGGGTCATGCGTTCGGTGACCAGCACCTTGACCTCGATGGCCGAACGTGGCGAGACGATGGTGGCCCATCCGTAAGGTTCAAGACCTTTCTCCTGCGCAAGCTCCGGGGAGATTTCGCAGAACATCTCCGGCTGCAACTCCGCCAGGTATGGCAGCCAGCGGCTCATGCCACCGGCGGTGTGCTGCTCCGTCAATCGGTAGGTGGTGAACACATACGGGTACACACCGGAGCCAGGATTGCCCGCACTCGGGGCGGACAGATTGTCCTCGCGTGCAAAGATCATGCGCGTGGGGTTCTGCTGCTGCGCGTAGAGAGGGTTGTCCACCGGTGATTCCTGGGGCTCGTAGTGGGTGGGCATGGGCCCGTCCACCATGCCCTTAGGAGCGAATAACCATCCCTTACCGTCCGCCTGCATGATGAACGGGTCGTCACCGGCCAGGGCATCCGCTCCGCGTTGGCCCTCCACTGGTCGACTGCCCGGTTCACGGTCCAGCGGGAAATCGGGATTGTCCTTGCCTGTCCACTGGTGTCGGTCCGCGTCCCACCACACCAGTTTCTTGCGCTCACTCCACGGTTGGCCGTCCGGGTCTGCGGAGGCGCGGTTGTAGAGGATCCTCCGGTTGGCGGGCCATGCCCAACCCCACTCGGACGCGATCTCGTCCTGTTCTTCACCCGGTTTGCGGTTGGCGGCCTGATTGACACCGTCCGCGTAGACACCGGTGTAGATCCAGCAACCGCCAGATGTCGTTCCGTCTGCCTTCATCTGGGTGTATGACGACAGCGGTGTGCCCGCGTCCGGGCCTTCGAGGAACTTGCCGTTGATCTCGGCCAGCACGGCCTCAGGATCCGGTTCGCCGTCCTCGTTGAGGGGGTAGTCCCAGGTGAGGTCTTGCAACGGACGGTCCCTGTGGTCGGTGGAATTCGCTACCCGCTGCCTGATGCGATGACCCAGCTCGAAAAAGAACTCCAGTTCACTCTGGCACTCACCCGGCGGGCTCACCGCCTGGTGACGCCATTGCAACAGGCGCTGGGTCTGCGTGAATGTTCCAGACTTCTCCACGTGCGTGGCCGCAGGCATGAAGAACACCTCGGTGTCGATGTCCTCCGCACGCAATTCCCCGGACTCGATTTCCGGCCCGTCCTTCCACCAGGTGGCGGATTCGATCATGTTCAGATCCCTGACCACCAACCACTTCAGGTGGGACATGCCCATTCGTTGCATTTTGCCGTGCGCGGAGCCGACGGCCGGGTTCTGGCCCAGCAGGAAGTAGCCTTCCACCTCGTCGGCGAGCATGCCCATGAGCGTCTGATAGGTGCCATGGGGCCCGTTCAGACGAGGGATGTAGTCGTAGGCCCAGTTGTTTTCTTCCGTGGCGGCATCTCCCCACCATGCCTTCAGCAGGTTCACGGCGTAGGCGTCCGCGTAAGCCCAGAAACCCTTCTGTTCCTTGGCGGCAATGGTCTTGAGGTATTCCTCGAATGACTCCGATTCCACCGTTGGCATCGGAAGGTAACCGGGCAGCAAGTTGAACAGGGTGGGGATGTCAGTGGATCCCTGGATACTTGCGTGCCCGCGCAGCGCCATGATGCCTCCGCCGGGACGGCCCACATTGCCCAACAGCAGCTGGAGGATCGATGCGGTGCGGATGAACTGTGCGCCCAAGGTGTGCTGGGTCCAGCCCACCGCGTACGCGAAGCACGTGGTGCGGTCCCGGCCCGAATTCTCTGTGACTGACCGAGCCAGGTACTCGAAGTCGTCCTCGGAGATACCGCACGTCTCGCGCACCATCTCCGGGGTGTAGCGGCTGTAGTGGCGTTTGAGGATGTGGAAAACCGTCCGTGGGTCCTGCAGAGTCTCGTCCCGAATCGGGGAGCCAGGTCCCACCGGTGCACCGCCGCTACCGAACTCATCGCCGCCGGCACGTTGGCTTTCGTCGGATCCTTCTTCATGTTCTTCGACCGCGCTGTCTTCGCCCTCGGCACTCGGATCACGCTCGTCGGTGGAGTTGGTGGATGCGCCCTCGGACTCGTCCCCGTCAGGTTCGGTGGTTTGATAGGCCCAAGAATCAAGGTCGTAGGCACCGGTTTCGGTGTCATACCCGGAGAAGAGACCGTCCAGGTCCTCGGTGTCCAGGAAGTCCTCGCTCACCAAGTTCGGGGCGTTCGTGTAGGCACGGACGTACTCGTCGAACCACAGCTCGTTGCTCAGCACATAGTTGATGAGCGCGCCCAGCAACACGATGTCCGAGCCAGCTCTGATCGGTACGTGTTTATCCGCAATAGCGGAGGTACGCGTAAACCGAGGGTCAACGTGAATGACTTTTGCGCCACGCGCTTTAGCTTCCGTCACCCACTGGAATCCCACGGGATGGCACTCGGCCATATTGGATCCCTGGATGATGATGCAATCGGCGTTCGCCATGTCCTGCAGTGACTGAGTAGCGCCACCGCGGCCAAATGAGGTTCCCAAACTGGGAACCGTGGAGGAGTGTCAAATACGAGCTTGGTTCTCGATCTGTACGGCCCCTGCTGCGGTGAAGAGCTTCTTGATCAGATAGTTCTCTTCGTTGTCCAGGGTGGCGCCGCCCAATGAGGCAATGCCCATGGTGCGCCGCAGGGGTCGACCCTCGTCATCCGTGTCCTGCCATGTGCGACGTCGGGATTCGATGAACCGGTCCGCGATCATGTCGAGCGCAGTCTCGCGGTCTAACCGCTGCCACTCCTTGGCTTTGGGTGCGCGATACAGCACACGGGTCTGTCGGCCGGGCGAGTTGACGAGCTGCTCGCTCGCGGAGCCCTTGGGGCACAAACGGCCGCGGGAAATCGGCGAATCGGGATCACCCTCGATCTGGATGACCTTCTCGTCCTTGACGTAGACCTTCTGCCCACAGCCCACGGCACAGTACGGGCACACGCTTTGCACCACCCGATCCGCCGTTTCGGTGCGCGAGGTGATGTCACGGGTGTGCTGAGACACCACGGCCGAACTACGGCCAGTGGTGTCTGCAGTGCGGAATTGCCGGAAGACCGGCCACTCCAGTGGGCTGAATCGCGACATGAAGCCAGGCTAGTCCAGGTCAGGATCGGTCGGCAGCTCTTGATCCGCCGTGTCGATCCGGTTCTCTACCTGCAGCTCGTCCACGTCCTTGAGCGGGTCCTCATCGGCGCCCCACTGGGCGTCGTCCTCTTCCCACGCGGAATCCTCGTCACCGGTGGTGCCGATGAACTCGTCCTCGCGCAGGGGCTCCCCGGGAGCGTCCGGGTTGTCGATGGGGTTGGGATCAGGGATGGGTTCAGACATCATGGATTCCTTTCTCGCCCCGAGCTCGGTCACGTCGACCAGCCCGTAGAACGATCATAGTACTTACTGTTGGTCGTCAGCCGGTGCCGAGAAGGACCACATCACGCCGAAACGGTCGAACACCGTGCCGTACCACTCGCCCCACGGTGCCTTCTCGAAAGGCATGCCCACCGAACCACCACCGTTGGTGAGCTTCTGGATCAGGTCGCGAGCGTCGTCGGGAGTCTCCACGGAGTAGAGCAACGAGTAAGCGGTGCCGCGCAGCGGGTAGTCGTTTCCGTCTTCCATCGCATCGCCGCCGGCAACCTGGCCGCCGGGGGTGGTCAGGACCGCGTGGGCCACGTGTTGAGGGTTCGGCTCGAAGGGCATGCCCTCCAGCTGCATGTCTCCGTAGCGCACCAGGTCAAGGTCTCCACCGAAGACTTCGTGCCAATGCTCAAAGGCCTCGGCCGCGTTACCGGGCAGAGCGATATAAGTAGCGAGGGTGGTGCTCATGCGGTGCTCCTGAGTTCGAAAACGTCACGGCAGTCGTGTGTCGCGTGCTCGCCAGAATAGGCCTCCCCCGCCCCTGGGACCAGACCCCGGTCAGATCAACGGCCAGGGAAATCTCATCCCGGTGGGGTCCGCCGGTAGCCGACCCAAGAGCCCCAGGACTCTCACGCGTTCCCGGAGAGCCTGAGCCTCTGCGGTGGTGAGCAGGTCCGCCACTTCGGCCGGGACCTCGTGTTCAAGGGGCGCAATGTCCTCCAACAACGCCTCAGCAATCGGTTCTCGGGCAAAGTCCCAGATGACCGTGCGCAGTTTGAAGGGCTCGGCAAAACACAGTCCGTGATCGATTCCCCAGATCCGCCCGTCCAGGCCCCGCAGCACGTGGCCGGCTTTACGGTCGGTGTTGTTGGCGACCACGTCGAAGACCGCCATGCGTTTGAGATCCTCGTGCGTGTCCGGACAATCCGCGTACAGGGTGAAGTAGTGCTGCTCCAGGTCCGTTTCGATGAACCGCTGCAGGGACCCGATGCCAAAGGGGCCGTCCTCCCGAATGATGGTCAGCGGCACGATCCCCCAGCCCAGTGACTCACTCAGTAGATACGCCGCGCGCTCGCGCCGGTAGAGCCCCGGTTCGAAGTCGTACAACGGCCGCTCCCCCAGCTCTGGTTTGTAAATGGCCCAGCCCTGATTGTCCCCGTGAGTCAGCTCGACCAGGAACGTCTCGTTACTGCTCTCCACGAGCTGCCCGAGGACCTCGATCTCCCCCAGTTCAAGAAGTTCACTCGTGCGCTGATCGTCCACGGTGCCTCCTCAGTGCGCCGTCAATGCGGCCAGCGAATCCTGGGTTGAGTTAACGGTCAGCACCACGGGATCGTGCCCTTGGGGATATGCCACCGCTGACACCGAACACGGCCCCACACTGAGCCGCTGGAACTTGTTCAGCGGAGTGCCCATCTCGTGCGCCACCACAGCGCGGATGGGGTCCGCGTGAGAGAAGCAGACCACGGTGCCGCCGGGGTGAGCGGTTCGGATTCGGGCGAGCGCGTCGATCATGCGGTCCAGCATGTGCTGGAAGCTCTCACCACCGGGAAATGTGAAGCTTGCGGGTTCATGCTGAATGGTCTGCCATTCGGCCTTGCGGGCCAAATCTGCCAGTTTCTGGCCGGTCCACTCCCCAACGTCCAGTTCCAGCAGACCCTGGTCTTCGATGACCGACAGCCCGGTGGCGTCCGCCGTGGCCTGCGCAGTCTCTCGCGTGCGTTCCAGCGGAGACGAGTAGAGCGCCGTGACTGGGAGTTCGGTGAGCCGCTGCGCCACGCGCGCAGCCTGTTCTCTGCCGGCCTCGGACAGGTGCAGTCCCGGCGCTCGCCCAGGCAAGAGCTGCCCGGTGGTGGGTGTCTGACCGTGCCGAACGAGCAGCAACGTGGTGGTTTCTGGGCTCACACGCACCAGCGTAGGCGGCGGATTCTCCCTCGTCACGGCCTACCTGCTCGCCGCCCGTCATACGACGTCATCAACATGTGGGAGGGGTCGACGCCGCTGGCCCCCGCGCGTAGCGTGGCGTGCGTGAGCGTTCAGCCTGAGATCCGCACCGTGGGTGACCTGCGCGCAGCAGGTCACGTCCAGAAGACACTGCGCGAAGAAATCCGCGACAACCTGCTCGCCGCTCTGGCAGCCGGGGAAAATCCGTGGCCGGGTTTGCACGGTTTCGACCGCACCGTCATCCCCCAGCTGGAGCGTGCCCTGATTGCCGGGCACGACATCGTGCTGTTGGGTGAGCGAGGCCAGGGCAAGACCCGTCTGCTGCGCACGCTGTCCGGACTGCTGGACGAGTGGAGCCCCGTGATCGAGGGTTCCGAACTCAATGAGCACCCCTACGACCCCATCACCGCGGATTCGGTCAGCCGTGCCGCCATCGAAGGTGACGCCTTGCCGATTGCTTGGCGGCACCGAACCGACCGCTACGTCGAGAAGCTGTCCACCCCGGACACCTCCGTGGCCGACCTCATCGGTGACGTTGACCCCATGCGCGTGGCCGAGGGTCGCCGTCTGGGCGATCCGGAGACCATCCACTTCGGCCTGGTACCGCGCGCCAACCGAGGCATCGTGGCCCTCAATGAGCTTCCAGACCTGGCAGAACGCATCCAGGTGGCACTGCTCAACGTCATGGAAGAGCGGGATATCCAGATCCGCGGTTACGTGCTGCGCCTGCCCCTGGACGTACTCGTGGTTGCCTCCGCGAACCCGGAGGACTACACCAACCGCGGCCGGATCATCACTCCGCTCAAGGACCGCTTCGGCGCCGAAATCCGCACCCATTACCCGCTGGAATTGACCGACGAGATCGCGGTCATTCGCCAGGAGGCGCAGCTGACGGCCGAGGTGCCGGACGTGATCCTGGAAATTCTCGCCCGTTTCACGCGGGCGCTGCGCGAATCAAACGCCGTCAATCAAGCCTCCGGCGTCTCCGCACGATTCGCCATTGCCGGTGCGGAGACCATTGCGGCCGCTGCCCGACATCGCGCTACGGTGCGCCCGGGCGAAGATGCGGTGGCCCGCCTCGTGGACGTGGACAGCGCCGTCGACGTGCTGGGCGGCAAGATCGAATTCGAGTCCGGTGAGGAAGGTCGCGAGGACGAGATTCTGGAGCACCTGTTGCGCACCGCGACCGCCGACGCCGTACGGGCCCACTTCCGGGGGTTGGATTTCGGCCCGCTCGTGGAGGCTTTCGACGGTCAACGAACCATCACCACCGGTGAACAGGTCACCGCCCAGGAATTCCTTGACGCTCTGCCCGGTCTCGAGGACAACGAGTTGTATGACCAGATCGCCCAGAAAGTGGGCGGGGACACCCCCGGTCACCGAGCCACCGCCATCGAGTTGGCATTGGAAGGGTTATTCCTGATTCGTCAGCTCTCCAAAGAAACCGGTGACGGGGAAACCGTCTACGGATAGAGGCCATCATGCGTAACCGCCACAGGTCCTCCCGGTACGGCCGCTACTCCGGGGGCCCCGATCCCCTGGCACCACCCGTCGACCTCGCCGAGGCCCTCGACGCCGTCGCGGAAGACGTCATGTCCGGCTACTCCCCGGAACAGGCCATGCGTGAGTTCCTGCGCCGGGGCGGACGCAACCAGCGCGGACTGGACGATCTGGCACGCAAGGTGCAACAGCGGCGTCGTGATCTGTTGAGCAAGCACCGCCTGGACGGCACGATCCAGGAGGTCAAGGAGCTGCTGGAGAAGGCCTTGCGCGAGGAACGCAACCAGTTCCTGCGCGACGCTCGCATGGATCCCATGGACCGGCAGTTCCGCGAAATGCAATTGGACAGCCTGCCCTCCTCCCCCGCGGCTGCCGTCACGGAACTCGCCGACTACGACTGGCAGTCCGATACCGCCCGGCAGCACTACGAGCAGATCAAGGACCTGTTGGGGCGCGAGCTGCTCGACCAGCGGTTTGCCGGCATGAAGCAAGCGTTGGAGAACGCGACCGACGAGGACCGGCAGGCCGTGGCCGAGATGCTGGGTGACCTCAACGACCTGCTGGACAAGCACGCCCGCGGTGAAGACACCCCGGAAGACTTCGACGAGTTCATGGCCAAACACGGGGATCAGTTCCCCGAGAACCCGCAGGATGTGGACGAACTCATCGATGCGCTCGCCCAGCGTTCTGCTGCCGCCCAGCGCATGATGCGGTCCATGACGCAGGAGCAACGCGACGAACTGATGGCGCTGTCCGCACAGGCCTTCGGCTCGCCCGAGCTGATGTCCCAGCTCGACAGGCTGGACTCCTCCCTCCAAGCGTTACGACCGGGTGAGGATTGGACCGGTTCCGAGCAGTTCGACGGCGATCAGGGCCTCGGCCTGGGTGACGGCACCGGAGTGCTCCAAGACCTCGCGGACCTGGATTCGCTGGCCGAGCAGCTCTCCCAGTCCTATTCGGGATCCACGCTGTCCGACCTGGACATCGAGGCGCTGACCCGGCAATTGGGCGACGATGCCGCGGTCTCGGCCCGCACGCTGGCTGAGCTGGAAAAGGCCATGCAGAACAGCGGCTACCTGCGTCGCGGCACGGACGGGGACTTGAAATTGTCCCCGCGCGCCATGCGCAAGCTGGGGCAGTCCCTGCTGCGCGACGCCGCCGGGCGTATTTCCGGACGACAGGGCCGCAGGGATACTCGCTTGGCCGGAGCGGCCGGTGAGCAGACCGGGTCCAGCCGAGCGTGGGAGTTCGGGGACATGGAACCGTGGGATGTCACGCGCACCGTGACCAACGCGATCGGGCGCACAGCCGCCGCCGGCCAGGACCCGATGAAGGAACTGCGGATCGATGTGGAGGACATCGAAGTGCGTGAGACCGAGGCCCGCACCCAGGCCGCTGTCGTGTTACTCGTGGACACCTCGTTCTCCATGGCGCTGAACGGCCGCTGGGTGCCCATGAAGCGCACCGCGCTGGCGCTTCACCACTTACTCTCTACCCGGTTCAGGGGTGACCGGCTCGAGCTCATCACGTTCGGACGATACGCCCAGCGCATGGGCATCGGTGAGCTGACGTCCCTGCCCGCGTGGCACGAACAGGGAACCAACCTGCATCACGGCCTGTTGCTGGCGGGCCGGTTCTTCCGGCAGCACCCCAATATGCAGCCGGTACTGCTCGTGGTGACCGATGGCGAGCCAACCGCTCACCTGATGACGCACGGGAAAGCGTGGTTTTCCTATCCACCGGACCGCGAAACGCTGGTCAACACGGTGTCCGAACTGGATAAGGTCACCCGCCAAGGCGCGGAAGTCACGTTCTTCCGGTTGGGAGACGACCCGGGATTGGTCCGGTTCGTCCAAGCGATGGCCCAACGGGCCGGGGGTCGAATGGTCGCCCCGGATCCCGAGGACCTGGGCGCGGCCGTGGTGGGCGAGTTCCTGCGAAACCGCTACTCGGATCCCGTGTGGGACGTGGACTGGGACTGAGCGTTCGGCACATTCCACGGCCGGGGACCCGCCTCATCCCTTGTCACTCCTTCATTTGCATGGAAAAGTGATCTGAACCACGGCGCCATGACTGTGGCGCCCGGTCGCCCGACTAAACACCAGGAGGTCACCGTGAACCTGTCTTGGCTCACTCCCGTGCTCGAGAACGACGGACCGTTCCTGTCGATCTACATCGACTCCACTCGAACCGATCCCAGTTCCGCCTCGGGCCTGTCCACCCGGTGGGGAAATTTCCGTTCCAAACTCGCGGACGACGGCGCTCCGGACGAGATTCTCGAGGAGATCGAGGAAACCTTGTTGGAACCTTCACCGATCGGTGGCCGTCATGGACGCGCAATCCTTGCCACCGGTTCGGCAATTCTGGTCGACAGGGTGCTGCCCGCTCCCCCGCGCCAGGATTCGGCCCATTGGGGTGACGAACCCGTGCTGGTCCCCCTGTTGCAGGTGATCCCGACCGGGGTGCGTCAATTGCTCGTGGAAGTGGACCGATCAGGCGCTGATCTGCACCTGCGTGCTCCCGAAAACCCCACTATCACCAAGAATGACAATGGCCTGGGTGAAGACGCCTCGGTGGATGGCGGCCACGACGAACTGCACAAGGCCAGTGTGGGCGGTGGCTCCCAGCACGGCTGGCGCTCGAGCAATCAGGAAGCCCGGGTCGAAGATTCCTGGGAGCGCAACGCGGAGGCGGTCGCGTCCAAGGTCGATTCCATCGTGCGTGACCGTCAGCTGGACATGCTGCTCCTCACCGGCGACGTTCGAGCAGAGTCACTCCTCAAGGACGAGCTGAGCAAGGAGGCCTTGGCGATCCTGAAGGAAGTCCCGGGTGGCACGCGCGGTGTCAGCTTGGACCGCGCCTCGTTCCGGGAGGAAATGGCCCGTGTGACCGAGGAGTTCATCAAGAATCGTCAGCAGTCGCTCGCGGATCTGTTCACCGAGAACCAGAACCGCGGCGGTGAGTCCGTGGCCGGCTCGACCGAAGTCGCCGAGGCACTGCAGCGCGGTCAGGTATCCGAGCTCATCCTGACCATTGGTGCCGAACCGGAAAATGCGGAGGAACTCGCCCGACAGGCGCTCGCAACGGATGCCGGGATCTCGACACTGGGTTCCGAGTACGTGGACCTTCCGGATGGTGTGGGAGCGTTGCTGCGCTGGCGGGACGAGGCCACACCCTCGAACAGCCTGTCGAGCATGTCCGGGGACCACGGCCGCGAAACCGCGGTGGATCCGGACAGCCAAGAGTCCCCACGGGGTCAAGAAGAAGAATCCATCCGGCAGTGAGCAACCTGTTGAACCCTAAGGTTGCTGACTAGACTGGTCGGACGAGGCCCACCGGGCCAACGGCGGGCCGTTGGACCAGGAGGGCTGAGCAGTAGCACGCAATGTCGCGCAGAAGCTGATTGCCGATCACCTCGTCGAAGGCAGCATGGAACCCGGTTCCGAAGTGGGATTGCGGGTCGATCAGACTCTGACCCAGGACGCCACCGGCACCATGGTGATGCTTGAGCTGGAAGCCATGGAACTTGACCGGGTGCACACGGAGTTGTCGGTTCAGTACGTGGACCACAATTTGCTCCAGACGGACGAGAAGAATCCGGACGATCATCTGTTCCTCGAGTCCGCGGCTCAGCGGTTCGGATTGTGGTTCTCCAAGGCCGGCAACGGAGTGTCCCACCCGGTCCACCAGGCCCACTTCGGCCGCCCCGGCGTGATCATGATCGGCTCCGATTCCCACACGTGTGCCGCCGGTGCGCTGGGAATGCTGGCGATCGGCGTCGGGGGTCTGGAGGTCGCTATGGCCATGGCGGGCCAGCCGCTCTACGTGGCGATGCCCGAGATCTGGGGCGTGGAGCTGACCGGGCAGCTGCCCGATTGGGTGTCCGCCAAGGACGTGGTTCTGGAAATGCTGCGGCGTCACGGAGTCAAGGGCGGCGCCGGGCGGATCATCGAATATCACGGCGAGGGCCTGGCGCACCTGACCGCTATGGATCGACATGTGATCGCGAACATGGGTGCCGAGCTCGGCGCAACCACCAGCATCTTCCCCGCCGATGACGCAGTCCGACAGTATCTGGAAGCGGTCGGCCGCGGTGAGGACTACACGGAGATCGTTGCCGACAACGGCGCCGAATACGACGTCACCGAACACATCAACCTCTCTGAACTCGAACCACTGATCGCCAAACCTACATCCCCGGGCAACGTGATCCCGGTTGCCGAGGTGACGGACGAGGATGTGGCCCAGGTCGTGATCGGCTCCTCCGCTAACCCCGGCCTACGTGATTTCGCCGTGGTGGCGGAGATTCTCGACGGGCAGCAGGCCCACCAGGGAGTGTCCGTGGACATCAACCCGACCTCCCGCGAGGTCCTGGCCGACCTGATTTCCGGCGGGTGGTTGACCAGCCTGGTGGGATCCGGGGCGCGGATCCACCAGTCCGGATGCTTGGGCTGCATTGGCATGGGCCAGGCACCGGCGAGCGGTCGCAATTCGTTGCGCACCATGCCGCGGAACTTCCCGGGCCGTTCGGGCACCGAGGAGGACTCTGTCTGGCTGTGCTCCCCGGAAACGGCCTCTGCGGCCGCACTGACCGGAAAAATCACCGACCCTCGGACCCTGGAGGACAGTCACGGAATCTCCTACCCGCGCCCGGAGATGCCCGAGACCTACAGCGTGATCAATGACATGCTGTTGCCCCCGTTGGAACCGGAGAAAGCCAACAAGGTAGAGCTGGTGAAGGGCCCGAATATTTCTGCGCTTCCGGATTTCGAACCGATCCCGGACCAGCTGTCAGCGCCAGTGCTACTGGTCATGGGGGACGATGTTTCCACGGACGAGATCATGCGGGCAGGCTCCCAGGTACTGCCCTATCGCAGCAATATCCCCAAGATCGCGGAGTTCTCCTTCACGAGGATCGACAAGACCTACCCTGAACGAGCACATCAGGCGAAGGACGGTCACGTAGTGGTGGGTGGAGACAACTACGGACAGGGATCCTCCCGCGAACACGCCGTGATTGCTCCGCGCTATCTGGGGTTGCAGGCCGTCATCGCCAAGTCATTCGCCCGAATTCACTGGCAGAATCTGGCGAACTTCGGGATTCTCCCGCTGGAGTTTGACGATCCGTCCGACTACGACGAGATCTCGCAGGACGACCAGATGCTCGTCGATGACCTGCATGAAGCACTGCGGGCCGGACGCACCCTCACCGCCACCATCGGTGACCGTGAGGTGAAGCTCAACCACAGGCTGTCCGACCGGCAAGTGGACATGGTGCTGGCGGGTGGTCGTATTCCACTCACCGCGCAGCAATCTCAGTGAGTAGAGGAATCCGTGGCGGCAACATTCCGTGAGGGCAGAGGGCCGGGCGTGGTTGGCAAGCCTCCTTACCATGACTGTGGCACCATGAGGTCAACCCGCGAATGACCAGGAGGTGGAAGGCCATGCATCTGCCTCGCGCCCTCATGACCATGTCCGCTGGAGCGTTCACGGCCAATTGCGCCCTGGGTGCCTCGGTGGCTGCCGGGTGGATCGATACGTCAGACTTCCGCTGGGTCCACCACGGTTTATACGTCCTGACCGCATCCACGACCTGCGCGGCGTTCGTGGCGTGTACCGCTCGACGATCCCCCGCGGCCTTCGCGCTGGCCCCCGCTGTCCTTCCGCTGTTCATGCTGCAGCATCACGGAGCGCACCCGCTCCAACGGCACACCCGAGACGCTTTGTCAGCGGCCCCCTGCTACGTGGCCGGCCTCGTGCTGGCCTGGAGGTAATCCATGGAGTTCCTCGACGCCGTGTTCAACCGGCGCACCACCAACGGCCCCTTCCGCCCGGATCCGGTCAGCCCCGAGCATCAACAGACCCTCATCCGCGCGGCCGCCGCCGCGCCCTCGCAGTTCAACAGTCAACCGTGGCGGTTCGTGGTCATCGAAGATCGGGACACCATCAACACGGTCGCCTCCATCAGCGGCGAGAGCATGACCGAGGTCATGAGCTCGGGCACTTTCTTCAACCGCTACAAGAAGTACTTCAGGTTCAGCCAGAAAGAAATGGACACGCTGCGCAGCGGCATGCTGTTCGACAAGCTGCCCGCTCTGCTGAGGCCTTTCACCTCCCGGGCGTTCACACCCTCCGGCCAGAACCTCATGAACAAGCTGCGGGTGCCGCAGACCTTGGGCGAGGAGAATCGCAAGCTCGTGGCCGGGTCACCGTTGCTGCTGGGCGTCATGCTTGAACGCGGCGAGTACCGCCCCGAAGAACTGTCCGGGTTCTACTCCGTGTTCAGCATGGGCGCGGCCATGGAGAACCTCTGGTTGACCACCGTGGAATTGGGCATGGGCATCCAGTTCGTGTCTTTCCCAATGGAGGCCCCGCATCAGTGGCAGCGCATCGTGGACATGTTGCGAGTACCTGACGACCTTGAGCTGATGGCCGTGTACAGGTTGGGTTATCTTCCGGAGCGAACCCACCGCCCGGCCATCGACTGGTCCAGCCGAGAGCGCAAACGCCCCTCCCAATTCGTGTTCCGGGAGACCTGCGACGTTCCTCAGGAGGGCTGGGACAACGACGTTCGCCCCGGCTCCGCCTGAGCCGGGTACACCGCAAGTAGTCGGAAGAAGCACTGCTGCCGAACACGCCACGTAGCAGGCAGCGCTTCCACCAGTTCATCCCGGCGGTAGCTGCGCCGGACCGACAGCAGGCCATCGAAGCGGGCGAAGGTCCGGGCTCGGATGAGTGGCAGTGTGCCCAGCCAGTACAGCAACCAGGCCGCACGGCTCCGCCTCAAGTCATTGTGCACCGCCACTGAGCGGGTCAGAGCCGAGGTGTCCGCCAGCAAGGCAGATAGCTCGGACGGCGATAAGTGGTGAAGCACGTGATTGGAGACCACCACGTCGAAGCGTTCACCCGCGGTCACCAATTCCGCGGTGGACTGGGCGCGGTACTCGACCCCGGCACCGTTGTCATGCGCGGAAGACCAAGCGTGGGCTCGGGGGTCCGGATCGATGGCCGTAATCGCAAGATCGAGTCCGTCGCGGCGAGTCCACCGGGAGAGGCTGCTAGCGACGTCGCCACCCCCGCTGCCCACATCCAAGAGGGTGGGTGTGCGGCCCTCCAAGGACGCGGAGCGAATGGCCGGACGGATCCACCGGCGGTAGACGGGCCGCCATGAGGCGACCATCGGATTGATGACCCCGAACAACCTGTAGGTGTTGTCCAACGCCACGGGGTCGCAGTTCGGATCATCCATGAGCTCCGGCTCGTCAATACTTCGACGGCGCAGCAGCGGGTCCATCATTGCCCGGTTGCTTCGGCAGACACCGTTGCTTCGGCAGACACCGCGCGCAGCAACGCGCTCTCAATACTCAGTCCGGGGCCGAAAGCCATGGCCCCCACTAGACCGCTGGTTCCGGAGGTTCGGATTCTCTCCAGTACGAAAAGAATGGTCACGCTACTCATGTTCCCGGCATCCGCGAGGACCGCGCGCGAGGGCTCCATGTGGTCGTCGGCGAGCGCCAGACGTGACTGCACCTTGTCCAGGATGCTTCGACCGCCGGGGTGAACGGCCCACAACGGAATGTCTGCGACGCTCAGGTCTGCCCGGGATAGCAACGGCGCCAGCGCATCCGTGACGTGATCGTCGATGATGCGGGGAACGTAGGTGCCCAGGATCATCTCGAACCCTTCGTCGCCCACGCTCCACGCCAGGTCCTCCTCGCCCACGGGCGCGAGGGTTGTCTCGAAATCCAGTAATTCCAGCGCAGGTTCCGGTGACCGGTCACCGGTGTCCCGCGCGGTGATCACTGTGGCCGCAGCACCGTCTGCGAACAGCGCATTGCCCATGATGGTGTCCGGGTCGTTGCGCACGTGCAGGTGCAAAGTACACAGTTCCACGCACACCACTAGCACCACGGCCCGGGGATCCGAACGGCACGCGGTGTGGGCGGCCCGCAAGGCAGGGAACGCGGCGTTGCATCCCATGAATCCCAAATGCATGCGGGACACATCCGTGGGCAGACCCAGGTCCTTGACCACGCGGACGTCCGGCCCCGGTGCGAAGAATCCCGTACAGGACACGGTGATCACATGCGTGACGTCCTGCGGGGTCACGGCCGGTGCCGCCTGAGCGAGCGCGGTGCGCGCCGCCCGCACGAAGAGCCGTTGCGCGTGGTCGGTATAGATCTGGTTCCGCGTCTGCGTTCCTGGGGAGAGCAAATGCCCGGTGGCGGGATCTACAAAGGGCGACGGCGCGGCGTCGTCATCGGCCTCTACACTGTCGGTCGCAGCGGCCGCCCCAAGCTCCGGCAGGACTGTGTAGCGGGTCGCGACCCCGGATCCCGCGAAGGCCGAGCCGACCAACCGCGACCCCAGTCGGGTCATGTCCGGCTGCTCAGCGAAAAGCCTTGCGACGTCCGGCTGGTGGATCCGGGTATCCGGAACAGCGGTCGCAATCGTCAGCATGCGTACGGTCATACCCCATGGTAGGCACGGCAGCCACCATGACGGTCGATCACTCGCTGACGGGCGCAGCCGAGGCCATCGGTTCGATCAATCCGCTGGTCGACGGAACTCCTCGGGAACTTCTTCCAGCAATCGCAACCACATTTCGGAGACCGTCGGGTAGCTGGGCACCGCATGGCGCAGCACGTGCACCGGAATCTGCCCGGTGATGGCGATGGTGGCGGCGTGCAGCTGTTCGCCGGCTTCCGGCCCCACGAACGTGGCACCCACCAGACGTCGAGTCGAGCGGTCCACCACGATTTTGGCCCGCCCCGGAACGTCATTGCGCAGAAGGGCGGCTCCCGCCGTGGAGTTGTAAGGCACCTCGGCAGTGACCGCCTCGATCCCCTGGTCACGCGCGGCGGCCTCGGTGAGCCCCACCTGTGCCACCTGTGGTTCTGTGAAGATCACTTGAGGGACGGGAGGACCTTCCACCGGGAAAGGCTCGGGCGCGCCCGTGGCCGTGGCACGGATCTTGGCACCCACCACGCGCGCCCGGTACTTGCCCCAGTGAGTCAGGGGAACATCGCCGCTTGCATCGCCCACGGCATGTAACCAGTCGGGGAGGTTGTCGCCCAGCACCTGGTCCGAAGTGACGCTGACGGCGTCCAGCCCCAGGTCACTCAATCGCGGAGCACGTCCTGTCGCCACGAGCACCTCGTCCACCTCGAAATCACCCGCGGACGTCTTAAGCTGCACCGCACCACCGTGGATTTTCCCCAGTCCGGTGGGCTCAGGATTCTCCCTGGTGCACGAGGTCACGGACGCGTTGAACACCGCGTCCACACCGTGGGCCTTCATGCCATCCAGTACGGTCTGCCCGGCGAACGGTTCATTGTCTGACAACAGGCCCGAACCGCGTACGAGCAGTGTCACATGCGACCCGAGACCGGACAGCCATGTGGCGGCCTCGCACGCGACCACCCCGCCGCCCACGATCGCCAGTCGTTCGGGTATCTCAACCACACCGGTGGCATCCGCGGAAGTCCACGGCTCCGCACCCTCGAATTCCGCGGGAATCTTGGGTTCACTGCCCGTCGCGATGATCACGGAGTGCCGCGCGGTGATGGTGAGCGCAGCGGAGTCGTCGACCCGAACCGTGCGTTCGCCGACAAGGCGAGCGTGACCGCGAACCACCTGGATCCCTGCCGATTCCGCCCACTCGACCTGGGAAGAATCGTCGTAATTCGACACGAAGGAATCCCGGCGCTCGAGCATCCCACCGTGGTCCAGGCGCGCGGGCGAGACGCCGTCAACGTCTGCGGAGGTGCCAGCGACATCGAGGGGGCGCAGCAGGGCCTTGCTGGGCATGCACGCGTAGTAAGAACACTCGCCACCCAAAAGGTGGCCCTCCACGATGACGGCCGTGAGATCGGTGCCTTCGATCGTGTATTGGGCGGCGTTCTCGCCCACGGCTCCCCCACCGATGACGACGACGTCCACGGTGAGTTCCTGAGTTTGCGGTTGTTGCGTGTGGGGCATGAGCACCTCTTCTTGACGTGTCGGTGTGGTGGGGCCGGTAATCCGACCCCACCACACCGGGTGGGAAGCCTACTGATTATTCAGAAGCCTACTGACAATTAATGGCATCGTAAGCGCCCACGCCCGCCCTGACCAGATCCCCTAGTGATGACCACCACCGTGCACATCGTGGAAGGCCATGATGCTCTTGGGCAGCACCGTGAAGGGCCGCATCATCGTGTGGTCCTCGTGATCCAGAATGTGGCAGTGGTACATGAAACTGCCCGTGGCGCCGGTGAAGTCACCGAGCACCTGGACCCACTCCCCGGACTGAACGACCCACGTGTCCTTCATCCCCGCGGTCATCGGACTCACCGGGCGACCGGCTCCGGGAACGGGCAACGGATTGGGAGTTGAAGCCGTCGCGAGGTTGAAGCCGGGCACCGACCCACCGGGACCGAGCGGCCACTGCCACCGATTGAGCATCTGGAACTCGGTCATGTGGATGTGCATCGGATGCGCCGGACCACCGAGATGCAGGATGTTCCAGACGGCCCAGTCACCTTCGGAGAACCTGATGGTCAGGGATTCGTCGAACAACTTGGCCGCCGGCTTGAACGTGAGGACCTTGCCGTCCGCACGGGTCACCCGGATCACCTCCGTGGTGCCGGGGCCCTCGCCCTCCGCAAGCTCACGCAGCTCCCACATTTCCGGGTGCACGGAGCCCCCGATACCGGGAGGAACTACGGCCACCCAGGCATGAGCGTGATGGTCGATCACTCGGTCACCGATGATCAATTTGCCGTCATCCGTGTGGCGGTAGCGCACGTACTCCCCATTGAGAACGCCGGGGAGCCGGAACCGGTCGAGCACGCGGCGATCATCCACGCGGAACTGCATGACGCTTGCGTCTGCCTGCCCCGGTTGAGCATTGAGTGCCGTGCCGTTCTCATTGCGCAGCTCCAGGGTCCGGCCGCGGTACTTGGAGAAGTCCACGAGCACGTCCACCCGCTCGCCCGGGCCCATGTCCACGATCCCGTCCTGGGGAATGAAGGGCGCAGGCAGTAGGCCTCCGTCCGTGCCAATGACCACCAGCGCATCGGTCTTGCGGCGCGCGCCGAAGGCAGGGTCCGTGCTGGGAATGTCCTTTGTCGGCGTGAACTTTTCATCCGTGGTGTCGTGGATGGAGAAACGGTGGATCCGCGAACTGGAGCCGTTGAGCAACCGCAGTCGGTACCAGCACGCGTCCACGTCCTTGGTGGGCCAGATCTTCCCGTTGACCATGTTGAACGGTGCGCTGACGGGAATTTCACCCTTGATCCCGGTGGAACCCGTGAAGCCGGCCTGCTTGTACAGGGCACGCCCCGTGAACTTGATGGTCCCCGCCGGCGCGCCCGCCTCGGATTCCAGATTGCGATCCGCGATACCGAGGAACAGCTCACGCTCACCCGACGGCAAGCGAAGCCGCGCTTCCTGCTCGTCCCGAATGATGTAGAACCCTGAAAGACCCGCGAATACGTTGAACCTGGTCACCGCCATGGCGTGATCGTGATACCAGAGGGTGGTTGATTCTTGACGATTCGGGTAGGTACAGCGCGTGACACCGCCCGGCAGGGTCACGTTGTGGGCCCAGCCATCGTTGTGGCCGTCCGTTAATGCGCCGTGGAGATGCACCACGGTGGCTGCGGTGAGTTCGGCGGTATGGTCCAATCGCGGATAAGAATCCTCGCCGGGGCCCTTGTCCGCGGCCCGACCGCCCGGGAGGGCGGCGGCGCGGAAGTTCGCGTTCACCCCGGGCTGCCCAGGAGGTAACGGAGGCAATGCGGGCACGCGTACGACGTCGTACGGCAAGTTCAGCGCCTTGCCGTCCCGCTCCAGCCCGTTCTCCCAATCGATGCGCACGGCGCGGTCCCGCTGGACCTCGATCGTGGGGCCGGGAAGGCCGCCCTCGTAAGTCCACGCCTCGGCGGGCGGGATGTCCGCGTGAAACTGCACCCGCCCGAGTTCGGCACGAACGCGAATGGGACTGCCCGCCGGCCGACGCCACGCGCGAATGATGGTTGGCTGTGGGAGGCGATCACGAAACTTCTTCAACCCCAGCCCCGAGTCAACTCCCGGCAACGGGACTGGCCGCGGCGGCCACCACGGGAAACCGGCTGGCGGGCGCACTCCCGGCCGGTTCGCCGACGGCGCTTGCCCACTCATGGGTTCGCGCATCGGCTCTTCGGACGTGTCCGGCTCCACAGGAGCGAGAGTGATTCCAGGCTCCGATGGAAGCGGCGGTGCGCTTCCGGTCTGGGCAAGGTTAGCGTACTCGACCGAGCCTGGCGCGGGGAGATTCTGCGATTCGGGGGTGGGAGTATTCATGATTAGCCCTCGCTTAGCGAGTAGTGCTGCGGCAAGTGAGCCCTCCGCGACCTACGTCGACCCTCAGTTGCCCTGATAAAAAATTAGCATAAGCAAATACCGGAGAGTAGGGGGTCACGTTTTGGTTAAGCATGTGAGGTCGCCCGGCGAGGGCCCAATGGCGGACAGAAGTAAACCCCGGCCTCAATAACGAGGCCAGGGCCGACTCCAGAGTGTCCTATGCACCCAGAACAGACTGTGCGATGAGATGGTCGAGCTTCCGCACATCGATACCGCGTCCGACGTTGATCTTGATCCGACCCGCCCGGGTCCACAGTTCAATCTCGGCATTCAGGTCGATCGTTCCGGCGTTTTCCGTGGACCACATGTTGATACTCGAGTAAGGAATCGAGTAAGTCTCAACTTTCTTCCCTGTAAAACCTTGAGCATCACGGACTATCAGTCGCCTGTTCGTGAACGTTGCAGTATCTCGTACGGTCTTGAAGGAAACGACAGGGGTTTCGCCGGGAACGAGCAGCTCTGGAATGTCATGGGGAGTGTCAATTTGAGACGTGAACGTCCATCCACTGTTCAATACTTGGTCACTCATGGGTTAGCCCTCTTTCATTGTTTCGTCTACGGGGACTTCTCGGCCTCACGATTGCCGACGAGCGTTGGAGGTGAGTGGCATTCGAAAGGTCTCAATCACATATTACTGATGAGTTGCGAGTTTCAATCTTAAACAAAGGATCATGATGAGAAACAGCAAGGTGTGCATCTGCGCCCCATCAACCGGAACAGGAACTGGCGAGTCACCGCCATTGAATTCACGGACTCTTATGGCACACCATGGCGTCGTAACGAACAAGGACTGTTGAGTCTGCAGACGAAGGAGACACCATGATTCAGGCAACCCCATACATCGGCTTCGAAGGCCAGGCAGAAGAAGCGCTCATGTTCTACCACTCCGTCTTTGGCGGGGACCTCAAGATCACGCGTTTCCGAGACTTCGGCATGGTCGAGGACACCCCTGACTGGGTCATGCATGGTCAGCTCGACACCGACATGGGGTGGAGTCTCATGGCCTCCGACAACCCGGGCGGCGTCACGGGAGGCAGTCGTATCAACGTCTGCATCTGGGGCGACGACGAACAGCGCATGACCGAATTCTTCAACGCACTCGCTCAGGGTGGCACGGTGGAGATGCCGCTTGAGAAGCAGGAATGGGGTGACTCCTTTGGCGGGTTACGCGATCGGTTCGGGGTCGACTGGGGTGTGAACATCGGTTCCAAGGAGTCGTAATACTCCTGGTCACCCTCGCTTGTGACATGCGTCATGCGTAGCGTGGAGTTGCCACACCGTTGAGCGGTCGGCATCACTTCCCGAACGCGCCGGCCCAGCGGACCGACGATGAGGAGATGCCATGAACGAGCGTGAACTGACTTCCCCGACCGATTCGACTGACCTGGCTGGCGCCCCCCAAAAGAAGATCTCTCGAGCCCGAACCGGCATGGCCTTCCTGGGTCTGGCGGGACTTCTCACGCTCGCCGCGTGCGGCGACAACGCAGGCGGTGGCGGCGGAGAGGAAACGGGCTCCGAAGAGACGAGCGCGGCGGCGTCGGAACCCGAAACCATCGCTACGGCGGACGTCCAGAATGCCGACGGCGTTGACTTGGGCACCGTGGAATTCTCCTCAGCGGAAGACAATGACCAGGCCATGGTCGTTTCGGCCGAACTCTCAGGACTGGAACCCGGCTATTACGGGTTCCACGTGCACGCGCACGGCGTGTGCGAGGCGGAGAGTTCCGCGCCCGATGACCCGTCCGAGACCGGTGCGTTCCTGTCCGCGGGTGGTCACTTGGGCGGCGACGACGCCCGGCACCCCGAGCACGCAGGCGACCTTCCCGCGCTGCTAGTCATGGAGTCAGGCGAGGCCAAGCTGACGTTCCAGACGGATCGGCTCACCAGGGACAACCTGATGGACGATGACGGTTCCGCGCTCATGATTCACTCCGACCCGGACAATTACGCCAACATTCCCGAACGCTACGCTGCCGACGGCGCGGACGAGGACACTCGGTCCACCGGCGATGCGGGCAGTCGCCTGGCGTGCGGTGTCATCGAGTAGTCGCCTCTTTGCTGCCGCGGTAGGCGGTTCAATACTCGCGCAGCGGCACAAACCTAAACTGCCCGTGGCGGGTGACCTTCACGCCCTTTTGACGACGGCGCACACGCAGCATTTCGTCCGCCACCGGAACGACCATGACGCCGCTCTCCCCCAGCTGTTCCACGAGCTGCTCGGGGAGGGCATGCGCCATGGCGGAGACGAGAATTCGATCGAAGGGCGCCTCCTCCGGGGCTCCGAGCGCACCCTCGATTGCTTGCCTGACCTGTACCCACGGCTGGCCTTGTCGTTCGTTCGCGGCCCGGGCCAGGTCGACGAGTTCGGGGATGCGTTCGACACCGATCACTTCACCGTGGCTCCCGACCAGGTGGCCCAGTAGCGCCGAGCTCCATCCGGACCCGGCTCCCACATCCAGCACGCGATGGCCGGGCTGCACATCCAACAGTTTGAGCATGGCCCTGACTGTGCTCGGTTGGGAATTGGTTTGCCCGTGCCCAATGCTCAACGGGGCGTCCACGAACGCGAACTGGTGAGCTTCCACAGGGAGGAAGTCTGTTCGTTTAATACGCGTAAATGCTTGGGAGATTGGATCCATGGCTGTCTCTAACGAAATGAACTGTTTCTCGATTCTGCCCGTTCGGTAAACCGTTCTGGAGACCTCAGCACCAACATGACGGCGACGATCAGCGCGGACAAGGTGCCCGTGATCATGTCAATCATGGTGTCGTAATTATCGATCTGCGCCCGTGATCCAATCATTTGATCCGCCGCGAACTCCCCGATTTCCCACAGCATGGCCACCAGTGCGCTGAATGACGTGACCACGGTCGCGTGAAGCCACCGCGGCATCTGGAATCGGTGCTTGCGCATGACAGCGCGGAGAATGTAATCCGCCCACAGCGCGATCATGATGCCCGAATAAAAGTGGACGATGGTGTCCCACGGTTGCCAGACGTCGTAGAACCGCAAGTAGCTGCCCATGTATCCGCCGGTGAAAATCAGCACGGCGTAGAGCAGCTGAAGATACAGCGGGATGCGAACCCGCGCGATGGCTTCAATCACCAACGGACTCAGGGACACCTGCAGCAGCCCCATGGCCATGACCGCACTTTCAGGGTTCCCGCCCGCCGTGTCCCCGATGAATGACACCAGCAACACCAGTTCCACCACGATGAGCGGCGCGTGCCTTAGCAGCATTCCGCTGAGAGAAACACGTTTCACCATGCTGCTGACCCTACGCGCCTACCTGTGGATATTCTTGTGCCCCAGCCACGGAAGTAGGTTTGACCTCATGAGCCACCGGGACATCGTCAACAAGCTCCTGGACGAGCACGGACAGACCTACGCCCAGGAAGCGGGCATCCATCTCAAGGACACCCCCGCTCCCCTGTTTCAGCTCCTAGTTCTGGCCAACCTGTTGTCCACCAGGATCAGCGCCACTATTGCCGTCGCGACGGCTCACGAGCTCATCAACAGTGGCTTCACCACGCCCGAGAAAATGCGCGACGCCACCTGGCAACAACGCGTCGACGCTCTCGGCCGGGGTGGTTACCGCCGCTACGACGAACGCACTTCCACCATGCTCGGCGACGGCGCCGCCCTCCTTCTCGACACCTACGGCGGGGACCTGAGGCAATTGCAAGAGCAATCCGAGAATCCCAAAGACGTGCTGAAACGGTTGCAGGAGTTCCCGGGCATCGGCCCGACGGGCGCAGCAATTTTCGCTCGCGAGGTTCAAGGAGTGTGGCCGATCATGGCTCCGTTCTTCGATAAGAAGGCCCTGGATGGCGCGCGCAAGCTTGAGCTGCCGAACAACCCGGATTCTTTGAGTCGCTTGGTGTCATCCGAGGACTTACCGCGGTTGGCCTCCGCCCTGGTGCGTGTGGCCTTGGACCGATCCAAGAAGTAGAACGGAGAATCGCATGAACGCCGATGTCATTGTGGTGGGAGCCGGTCTCGCCGGTCTGGTAGCCACCGCGGAACTGACCAGTGCGGGACTGCGTGTCTTGCTGGTCGATCAAGAGTCAGAAGCCAACCTGGGTGGCCAAGCACATTGGTCGTTGGGTGGGCTCTTCATGGTGAATACCCCCGAGCAGCGCCGCATGGGCATCAAGGATTCCCCCGAGCTGGCCATGCATGATTGGCTCGGTAGCGCGGGTTTCGATCGCAACGTGGATGACCCCGCCGGGGAAGATTACTGGGGCTTCCGCTGGGCCCAGGCGTACCTGGACTTCGCTGCTGGTGAGAAACGCTCGTGGCTGCACAGTCGTGGTCTGCGCTGGGTTCCGATCGTGGGTTGGGCCGAGCGGGGCGGGTATCTCGCGGACGGCCACGGCAACTCGGTGCCACGTTTTCATTTGACATGGGGAACGGGACCGGGCGTCGTCGCACCTTTCGAACGGGCCGTGCGAGATGCGCACGACGCCGGTCTGGTCACCTTCGCGTTCCGGCATCGAGTGGACGAGCTCGTGAAGTCTGGCGGCGCCGTCGACGGCGTGAGCGGCGTCGTACTGGCTCCCGACACCGCTCCGCGCGGGGCCGCAACCAACCGTTCGGAACTCGAGGCATTCGAGTTCACGGCCCCTGCTGTGCTCGTCACCGCGGGTGGGATCGGCGGTAATAAGGATTTGGTGCGCGCGAACTGGCCCGAGCGGTTAGGGCAAGTGCCACGCAAGATGATCACGGGCGTGCCCGAGTACGTGGACGGCCGCATGCTGGGCTTCGCGGAGGCCGCCGGCGGTCGGATCGTGAATCGCGACCGGATGTGGCATTACACGGAAGGTGTGACCAACTGGGATCCGATTTGGCCTGATCACGGGATTCGAATCGGATCCGATTTGGCCTGATCACGGGATTCGAATCATTCCCGGGCCGTCTTCTCTGTGGTTCGACGCGCGCGGTCAGCGGCTGCCTGTGCCGAACTTCCCGGGTTTCGACACGCTGGGGACGCTCAAGGCGATCGGCCACAGCGGGTACGACTACACGTGGTTCGTGCTGACGCAGCGGATCATCGAGAAGGAGTTCGCGCTGTCCGGATCGGAGCAGAATCCGGACGTGACCGACCGCGATTTGAAACTCACCCTGAACCGCGTGCTGCCCGGCGCGGCTGGTCCGGTCGAGGCGTTCAAGAAGCATGGCGAGGATTTTGTGGTGGCGTCATCCCTGAGCGAGCTGGTGGCAGGCATGAACGCACTGACTGACGAACCGCTCATCGAGCTCGCGGACTTGGAGCGACAGATCGTGGCGCGAGACCGCGAGATGGACAACCCGTTCACTAAGGATCTGCAGGTTTCAGCGATCCATAACTCTCGACGGTCGCGCGGCGAGAGGCTGGCGCGAACGGCATCACCGCACAAAATTCTCGATCCGAAGGCAGGACCACTCATCGCGGCGCGGTTGAACATCATCACGCGCAAGACTTTGGGCGGCCTGCAGACGGACCTGTCCGGGCGCGTTCAGGGCCTGGACCATTCGCCCGTTCCTGGACTGTGGGCCGCGGGCGAGATCGCGGGTTTCGGTGGCGGCGGGATGCACGGCTACCGCTCGTTGGAGGGCACGTTCCTGGGCGGCTGCATGTTCTCCGGCCGTGAGGCGGGACGGGGTATTGCGGAGGAGCTGAGGGGGTAGTTTTAACGGATTGGCAGGATGTGCATCAGAGGTGACCAACCCGATAGTGAGTGCGACCTGGACACCACGTATTTGGGTAGCGAATTGATGGGGCCCGCAACAGGGTTCTCGGCGGGATCTGCCATCGGCCAGAACTTGGAGAACATTTCATAGGTCCGCCGCCCAAGGATGATGCCGTCGACCGATTCGAGCCAATGCAGTTGCTCAGAATCCTGCTCGCTCACTGGTCCTGATGACTCCGTCGCATCGACAGTGTCGGCCGCTCCGAAGAAATCGATTCCACCGTCAGACTCGGCCGCGAATCCGTCGGCGGAGATTATTTGTTCGATCGTGATGGCACCCATTGGGCTGCCCTCTCTGTTTCGATGTACCCCTGCGCTACTGCCCCGACATCAATGCGAGTTCATTCAGGCTTTCGCGCGTCCCCTGGGGTCTCAACTCAGCTTACTTCTTCATATACGGGCCACGACAGGGATACCCCATTGCATGCGTGTCGGTTACCCATCAACGAGACCACGTTCGGGTGACAAGCTCGTACTGGGGAATTATGAGCGGTAAGTTGCCCAGATCTGCTCGTACGCCAACTCCGTGGCCGCAAGTCCGGCCCCCAACAACGGCGCGTCTTCATCGAGGGCACTCACAACCACTTCGAGTTCCCCATCCAGAAAATGAGGGTTTAGTGCATCACGGAGCATGTCCATGAACTCTCCACAGCGCGAGAATGGGCCGCTAATAACAAGAGCCCGCGGATCCAAGAATGTTGCGATATTTCCCATTGCCGAAGCTAGGGCATCGACAAACCGTTGTGCGCCGTCGCCTGGAGGGCTTGCCATGAACAACTCTTTGGTGCGTTCAACATCCAGGCGCTCTCCGCCAGGCGAAGCCACACCGAACTCCAGCAGGTGACTCATGAGTGAGCGTCCGCTGTAGCGCAAGTAGCCCAGTTCACCAGCAGTTCCGCGTTGTCCGCGCTGGACAGTACCCGACATGACAATTCCCGCGCCCACGCCCGGACCGATGTAAAACAAGACCACGTCATCCATGCCCGAGGCCCCGCCGACCTGGTGTTCGGCCAAGGTGGCCCAGTTGACGTCGTTGTCCAAACGCACTGGTCCGTCACACACTGTGCGCAGAACAGACACAAGATCTCCCAGCCCTTCCGGGAAGGGAGTGTTTGGCAACTCGATAGCGCGCTGAGACACGGGGTTCACGGGGTTACCCTGCAAAGCCGTGGCCGCCAGACACCGGTTTCCGGTGGCTCGAACTGCTTGTTTCGCCAGCAATCGCAGTGCTTCTTCCAACTCGGAACCCGTCATGTCCTCCGGAAGCTCCTGGCTGAACTCCTTGAGAACTCCCCCGCGCAAGTCCTGGGTACGAACCCTCGCGCGCCCTGAAGCCGCGGCAATCGCCAACGTGTGCCCGTATGTGGAGTTGATGTCGTAAAAATCCGGGGTACGGCCGCGCTTGACGGGCACTAGTTCGGCAGGTCTTTGCGCGCTGATTATTAATCCTGCCGCACTGAGCCGCTGAGCCGCCTCGGAAGCGGTGGGACGAGACAAGCCCACCGTTGCCGCGATATTTGCGCGCGAATCGGGTCCGTGGTGCAACAAGTGGTTGAAGAACAACCGGTCACTCACCGCAGCTAAGGATTGCGGCAGCTGCTCTTGATTCTCGATCAGCGTCTGCGGGGGGCGAGTCACGACGCACATCCTTCTCGGGATTTTTCGTAAAGGGTCTTCACAAATCCTACCCGCACCCCATATGCTCGTCATCACATTAATAAAGATTCCTTACTAAGGAACCCTGACGAAAGGAATGACCATGGAACAGGCCCATGCCGCACCTCAGGTCCCCGCAGATGTTCCCGGAGAGATCCGGGCCATCAAAGCGAAGCTCCGGGAGCAGATCGGGGACGTCGAAGGCGTTTTCCGCCAGCTCGAGGATCGAATCAAGGTCCAGGTCGAGGAGATCGAAGCTCGCCGCGCCAATGGTGAGGATGTCTGGCCCGTCTTCGACTACGCCGAGATCGAAGCTGGCGCCGTCACTGATGAGCAGATCGCCGAAGTCAAGAAACGCGGATGCATGGTGGTACGGGAGCACTTCCCCCACGATCAGGCCCTGGACTGGGACCGCGACCTCGTGAACTACGTGGAGGTCAACGACTTTGACAACCAATACCGAGGGCCCGGTGACGACTTCTTCGGCACTCTGGGACAGAGCGCATCTCGCCCGGAGATTTACCCGATCTACTGGTCACGGCCTCAGATGGAGGCACGACAGGACAAGCGCATGGCCTCTGTCCAGTCTTTCCTCAATCACCTGTGGAAGTACGAGTCCGAGGGCAAGACCTGGTTCAACCCCGATCAGGATTCGATGTATCCCGACCGCATTCGTCGCCGTCCCCCGGGCACCACTTCAGGCGGACTTGGCGCACACACCGACTCGGGTGCACTCGAACGGTGGCTCCTGCCCGCGTACCAAAAGGTCTTTCGTCATGTCTTCAATGGACAGCCCGACAAGTACGACCCCTGGGACGCGGCGTACCGCACCGATGTGAACGAGTACGAGGGCGGAAGCACCATGTGCTCGATGTTCCGGACGTTCCAAGGGTGGACGGCCTTGTCCGATATGACCAACGATCAGGGTGTTCTGCACACCGTGCCCATTCCGGAGGCCATGGCGTACATTTTGCTGCGCCCGTTGCTTTCTGACGTTCCCGAGGACGAGCTGTGCGGTGTGAGCCCTCGGCACGTACTCCCGATCAGTGAAGAGTGGCACCCCCTGTTGATGCGCGCGCTCACGCCCATCCCCGATCTGAAAGCCGGAGATTCAGTGTGGTGGCATGCCGATGTCATCCACTCCGTGGCACCTGTTGAGGATCAGCAAGGCTGGGGGAATGTCATGTACATCCCGGCCGCCCCGATGTGCGAAAAAAATGCCCGGTATGCCGCAACGGTGGCCGAAGATTTCCAGGCCGGGCGTTCTCCGCGCGATTTCCCGGAGGAGAACTACGAGACCGAGTGGCAGGATCGCTTCACCCAGGGAGAGCTGAACGAAATCGGTCAGCGCGGCTTGGGCTTGGGTGTGTGAGCCGTGCTGACAGCAACGCCCGCAACGTCCAATGATGGGCGGATCTCTGCGCGATTGATCGGGATTGCCATGGTGGCCGCATTAGGTGGTTTCCTCTTCGGCTATGACAGCGCCATCATCAACGGCACCGTTGATGCGGTACGCGAGCAGTTCGGCCTGGGATCGGCGTTGATCGGGTTCACCGTCTCTTGTGCCTTGCTCGGTGCTGCGGTGGGGGCCTGGTTTGCCGGTGTCTGCGCGGAACGCTACGGGCGAGTGCGCACCATGCTCATTGCCTCGTTCCTACTGACCATCAGTGCTCTGGGTTCTGGCTTGGCCTTCGGTGTCTGGGATCTCATCTGGTGGCGTTTTGTCGGCGGTGTCGGCGTGGGCTTCGCGTCCGTGATCGCCCCCGCTTACATCGCGGAAATCGCCCCGTCCCGGCAACGCGGTCGACTGGCCACGCTGCAGCAGTTGTCACTGGTGGTCGGCATCTTCCTGGCCTTTCTCGCGAGCGCTTTCATTGTGTGGGACACCGGGGGCGCCGCTGAGGCGGGCTGGTTCGGCCTGGATTCTTGGCGATGGATGTTCCTTAGTGAACTTGTTCCTGCGTTGCTGTACGGCTTACTGGCGGCGCGGCTTCCCGAGTCACCCCGCTACCTGGTTGAGAAGCAACGGGACGATGAGGCTCGGAAGGTACTGACGCACGTAGTAGGTCTCGCCCCCGGCTCCGAAACTGACACGAAAGTCGAAGAGATTCGGCACACGGTCCACACCGAGCGTCGGCAGCGCTTCCGCGATCTTCTCGGGAGCCGCTTCAACTTCCACCCGCTGGTGTGGGTAGGAATCATCTTGTCCGTGTTTCAGCAGTTCGTGGGCATCAACGTGATCTTCTACTACTCCACAACACTGTGGAAGTCCGTCGGGTTCCAAGAATCGGACTCGTTCCTGATCTCGGTCATCACATCGGTGACAAACATCGTCGCGACCATCATCGCGATTTCGCTGATTGATGTGCTCGGACGTAAGACGCTGCTGTTGATCGGTTCCGCCATCATGACGGTGTCATTGGGCACCATGGCCGTGGCCTTCGCTCAGGCAGTGTCCGTGAACGGCGAGCTTCAACTGCCTGGTTCTTGGGGAATGATCGCTTTGGTCGCAGCGAACCTGTTCGTTGTCGGTTTTGGCGCCAGCTGGGGACCGATTGTCTGGGTACTGCTGGGTGAAATGTTCCCCAATAGCATCCGGGCGCTGGCCCTGGGAGTGGGCGGAGCAGCCCAGTGGATTGCGAACTTCGTGGTCAGCACTACGTTCCCGACTCTCGCGGATGCGGGGCTGCAGGTGGCGTACGGCATCTATGCCGCATTCGCCCTGCTGTCACTGTTGTTCGTGTGGCGGTATGTGCGTGAAACGAACGGACGGCAATTGGAGCAGATGACGCTCTAGCTCCCACTGAGGTCCCCCACCTCGCGTCTATGAGTCTGTGACCCTGCAGCTGATCAGCTGCGGGGTCGCAGACTTTTCTCATCTCGGACCCCGTTAATCCGCGGGCGCACAGGGGACGACCCCTTCAGGTCTTCACGAGCTGGTCACCCGCCTGACTCGTACTCGCCACTTCCATCAAGCACCGTTGATCCTGCTGACACGCTCGGGACCTGGGGGAATACACCGTCAAGTTGGTCTCGAGTTGCCCGAAGTTCTTGAACGAAAGGTTCACAGTGAACACTAGAAGCAACCGCACTTTCGGCCGCATCTCCAAGGCCACGGCGGCCGCGGCGCTGTCCGTCGCCGTCCTGGCACCAATCACCGCACCGGCTTACGCACAGCCCGATACCCGCCCGACAGCGGAGGCTGCGGCGAAGAACGAGACGCGGGCGGCGTCGTCGGCGAACGAACCTTTGCTGATCGGCCACCGCGGCGCGGCAGGTACTGCCCCCGAGAACACGGTGTCGGCTTTCAAGGACGCGCGGTCCTCACACGCGGACTACTTTGAGATCGATGTGCAGCTTTCCGCGGACGGCGTGCCGTTCCTCTTCCACGATGACACCCCCGCGCGCACCACCAACGTGGAAGACGTGTTCCCGGGCCGCGAAAACGACCCGATCACCTCGTTCACCTGGGCCGAGCTGCAGCAGCTCGATGCGGGTTCGTACTTCTCGGACAAGTTCGTGGGCGAGAAGATTCCGCACTTCAATGACGCCGCCAAGATCGCCAACAACAAGATCGGCGTGTTCATCGAGATCAAGTCGCCGGTCAACTCCCCCGGCATTGAAAAGGTCGTCGCGGACTCGCTGCAGAACAATCGCGACTGGAATCGCCTGCTGAAGAACGATCAGATCGAGGTCTTGGGCTTCGACGCCGCGTCCAATCAGCGCTTCTCGGAGCTCGCCCCGGACGTTCCCCTCCAGCAGCTGATCGGCACCGTGCCCGACTCCGCAACCCTGGCGCAGATCGCCACCTACGCCGATCACTTCGGCACGAGCTACCGGAACCTGGACGCCGCCAGCGTGGCGCGTGTCAAGGCCGCGGGCATGGGCATCGGAGTGTACACCGTGAACTCCACCGAGGCCTATGACCAGATGGTGGCGCTGGGCGTCGACCGCGTGACCGGGGACTTCCCCATTCAATTCTCCCGCCACGAACGCGGTCAGAAGCCGTTCCCGCAGAACACGGGCGTACAGATCGCTGACTCGATCAACGATGTGCCCGGCGATGACCTGCAGCCGGAAACCGGCGAGCACGTGATTTTGCAGAACACCACGAACCGCACCATCGACGTCTCCGGATACATCATTCGCGACGCTGCCAATACCCAACTCACCGTGGGCAACGGCTACGTCCTGGCGCCGGGTGCGCAGCTGCGCGTCTACACCGGTCCGGGCACCAACCGCGCGGACGCCTACTACAACAACGGCACCGCCAACGTGCTCAACAACGGCGGCGACTCCATCGCCCTGTGGACCGGCAACGGAAACCTGCAGGACACCTTCGCGAACTAACT